>CAYZAE010000053.1:0-27514 GCA_964476125.1 uncultured Verrucomicrobiota bacterium
GATTTTGTAGAAGTCGAGGATGTCGTTGATGATTTCGAGCAGGGCTTCGCCGCCGGACCGGATGGCTTCGACGAATTCGAGTTGGTGATCGGCGAGCCGGGTGTCGCGGAGGAGGGCCGCCATGCCGAGGATGCTGTTCATCGGCGTGCGGATCTCGTGGCTCATCATGGCGAGGAACTCGCTCTTGGCGCGGTTCGCGGCCTCGGCTTCGTCGCGGGCGCGTTCGAGGTCGAGTTCGGCCTGCTTGCGGTCGGTGAGGTCGACGTAGAGTCCGTAGACGCCGAGTTGATTGTTGGCGAGGCGGACGGGTTGGCCGATGACCTGGACCGGTCGGAGTCGTCCGTCGCGGGTGCGCCGGACGCTTTCGAAGCTGACGCGTTGTCCGCGGGAGGCGGCGAGGGAGGCCTCCTTGGCTTCCGTGGCGGCATCGGGTGGGACGATGAGATCGCCGATGTTGCGGTCCACGGCCTCGATGGCTTCGTAGCCGAAGAGCCGGGTGAATTCCCCGTTGATGCCGCGGACGCGGTCGGAGTTGTCGAGGATGGCGATGGCGACGGGGGCTTCGGCGAAGAGTCGTTCGAAGAGGGCCTTTTGGACTTCGAGTTCGTGGAGGGCTTCGATGCGTTCGAGGAACTGGGTGATCTGGCTGCCGACGGTGGTGAACAGGCGGAGCAGGTCGTGGTCGGGTTCCTCGATCCGCCTTCCGAAGAACTCGAGCACGCCCCAGAGGTCGGCCTCGAGGAAGACCGGGAAGGAGAGGGCGGACCCGAGACCGGTGAGGCGGGCTGCGTTGACGCGGCCGGGGTGTTCGAGGTCGGGGAGGTCGGCGGACCAGACCGCGGCGCGGGAGCTCCAGGCGCGGCCGGGGAGGCCTTCGCCGAAATCGAATTGGAGGGGTTTGGAGGCGGCCGCGAGCGGATCGGTGCGGGCGGTTGGATTTTGCCAGACTTCCTCGCACACCAGGTGCCGGGTGGGGGCGTCGATGCGCCAGAACGCGCCGAACTCCCAGTCGAGGGTGGACCCGATGGCGCGGAGGACGGATTGGATGCCGCCGTGAAGTGTCTCGGAGCCGCCGAGTCCGCGGGATACTTCGTACTGGATGGTGCGGCGTTGGAAGGCGCGCCGGCGTTCGGTGATGTCGCTTTCGACGGCCATGAAGTGCGCCAGACGGCCGTCGGCGTCGTGGATGGGCTGGACCTCGATGGCCAGCCAGTAGGTCCGGCCGTCCTTGCGATAGTTCAGGATCTCGGTTTGGAACCCTTCGCCGCGGCGGAGGGCGTCGCGCATGAGCTGGATCGTGGCGGGATCGGTCTCGGGTCCCTGCAGGAGTGAGCCGGGTTTGCGTCCACGGAGTTCCTCAAGCGAGTAGCCGCTGATGCGGGTGAAACCGTCGTTGATCCATTCCGTGCGCCCCTCGGCGTCGGTGAGGACCACGCCGTTGTCGGTGCGGGCGGCGACGAGGGCGAGGGTTCGCTGGTGTTCCTGCTGTTCCCGGAGACGTTGGTTGGCGAGCTGCAGTTCAGCGCTTTGGGCGGTGAGCTTCGCGGCGAGCTTGCCGGCGTCGGCGAGCGCGCTCTTTTTCGCCTGCAGCAGGTGGAGCGTGTCGACGATCGAGTCGTGGATCGGATAGGCCTCGAGATCGATGGCGAATTTCTGGGGGTCGTCGGGGTCGGTGAGCCAGGGACCGCCGAGGAACAGCACGGACTGGAGGTCCTCCTGGGCGACGAGTTCTCCGCGGAGGAGAAGACCGGAGGGGCGGTGTCGGAGGATCAGCAGCGACCTGCGGTGTTCGAGCAGGTGCTGGAAATCCGGGGGGATGGTGGGGCGGAGGATTTCGACGAGGTCGCCAAAATCGGCTCCGGGCGCGAGGTCCGGGCAGAGTTTCCGGAGGGCGGATCCGACCTGGAGGAGTCGGAGGCTGGGGTCGAGGGCGAAATGGAACGGGAACGCGTCGGCGAACTGGGAGTTCGTCAGGCCGATGGCTGGCAGGGGCGCCGGGGTTGCGCTCATGCGGGCCGAGACGGGGTCGACTTCGCCTTGTTCACCATCCCATGCACGAGGGAGGTTCTAGATCGAAGAGTCAGGCGAGCGCTAGCCTTCGATGAATTCCGTGCGTGCCGTTTTGCGGGGAGGCATCGGAACCTGCTGAATTGGCGTACGCGAAACCCGCTAGCGGGCGCGCGCGCCGGCCTTGTTGAGTTCCCGGAGGAGGAACTCCCGACGGTGCCGGACCTGGTTGCGGAAGGAGTCGATGTGCCGTTTGAACTGTTTGGAGGCGGCGTCGGCGTCGGGGGAGGGGAATTCCCCGGGGGAGGTCCAGCCGTTGGCGACGACGGGATTGCCGCGGGTCACGGCGGTGGCGCGGAAGCGGACCTCCGGGGCGAGCTTCCGTTCCAGGTCGGCGATGGCGGGTTCCATGGCTTCCGGGGTGAAGGTTTTTTCACAGATCTCGCGGAGCCGGGCGAGGAAGCGGGTGCGGAACTCGGGGTTGGCGAGGAGCGGTCCGGAGAACCAGCCTGGATTGCGCCACCACGAGGGGCCGCCATGGATGCCGCCGATGTTGCCGAAGCCCCCGCGTGGAGGTTGATCGCCGTTCATGCCGAAGGTGAGGGGCATGGAGTACCAGTCGTAGTTCGGGGAGGAGCCGTCGTAGTCGCCCCAGGTCTTGTCCTCGTCCCAGGGAAAAATCTCCCACTTCCCCTCGGCGCCCGGGGTGCGGAAGACGAAGTAGTTGTTGAAGAAGCCGTCCCAGTTCTGGATGCACATGTTGACGGCGAAGTAATTGATGAAGTTTTCGACGTTGAACCGTTGCTGGATGATTTTCCACTGCTCGGCGCCGTCGGTTTCCTTGAGGGATTCGAGGGTATCGACGAGCTGGGCGTGGCCCGATTCCGGGTGGTTCTTTTTCTCGTGCTGCCCGACGAGGTCGCGGCCGTACCAGAGGAGTTTGTAGAGATCGCCCTGGTCCTCCCGTTGATTGCGACGGAGGAAGCTTGCGTTGATTTGTTCGACGAACAGGTGGTAGCCGAAGGGGCGGCCGTTCATGAAAATCCGCCAATGACCGCTCAGGGGCGCGGGACAGCCGGCGGCACGGAAGGTCTCGTAGGCGAGGTGTTCGGAGAGCACGAAGCGGGGCTGGTATTCGAACACCACATTGACGGTGGACATCCCGTCGAGCGGTTGGTCCCGGTGCAGCCGGATTTTCCACCCGCCGTTGCGGGGGGTGATGCGGACATGGTCGAAGATCCGGGTCGGACCGCCACCGGGCGGATGGTAGAGGACGACCGATCCGCCCCGCGTGGGTTCGCCGGGAACGCCCGCGCGGCCACGTCGCCGGCCGGGATTGAATTCGGCCTGCAGATTCCGGCCCGGTTGCTCGGGGGGGCCGAGTTGGAGCAGGGAAACGGCGGGGACGAGGGTTTCGTTGGGGTTGCGTCCCACGTAGACGGTCCAGGTGGGGCGGACGTCGTGGGGGTGGGGGGTGATCCGTTCGGAGCCTGTCCGGTCCACGGCGCGGATGCGGAAGCGGACCACGGTGCCGTCGGGTTGGGCGGGGACACTGGCGGCATAGCGGTCCCCGTTGGGTGCCATGGGGACTTCGTTTTCCGCGGAGGGTTGCGGGGCTGCGCCCGGGCGGGCGGGCACGGCGGTGAGGCTCTGGTAGATCAGGGTGGCCTGGCGGAGTCCGTCGGGATCCTGGATGACGGCGGAGACCGGCATGGGTTGGTTGGCGGCGGGGGCCGTGAATTCGACGGCGCCGAGGACGGGGGGAAGATTGGTCCGGTGGCTGGCGTTGGGCTGGGCCGGGGTTCCGGCGGCGACTCGGGAAGGGGGAAGCGGCGAGGGAGCCCAGGATTCCGGGAGCGACCCGTCACTGAGGGCGGAGATTCGTTCGAGCGACGAAGAAAGACCATCGGGCGATTTCGGCCAGGGGTCGGAGTCGCGGTAGCGGATTTTGTCCACGGACCGCTTGGAGGCGTCGAGGAGTTCGATGGTTTCCCCGCCATGGCTCAGGTGTCCGTTGAAGTCGCCGAGCACCGGGCCGTTGGTGCCGTAGGCGGAGCGGAACGCCACGCGGTCGCGGGCGACGACGAGGAAGCGGTTGGGCGGGAGAACTGTTTTCGCTGGGAAGGTGAATTGGAGGCCCTTGCCGAACGACCAGCCGGTGAGGTCGGCGGTGTCCGGGCCGGGGTTCCAGAGTTCCACCCACTGGAGTTCATCCCGGTCGTTGGGGGGATGGTACATGACCTCATTGATCACCACCGCCGCCTGGAGTGGGAGGCTGAGGACAAGCAGGCCCAGGCCGGCGACGGTCAGCCGTCGCGTCCGCCGGGATTGCGGCGGTCGTGCGACCGTGGATCCCGGGAGCGGGCGCGATGCGTGGTGCGGGTCCGGGTGCGGGAGCGGGCCGGAAAGAGTCTGGCTCATGGGATCAGGTCAGGGGCTGCCGGGTTGAAGTTGATCGGGCTTGATTGCGGCGTTCCGCCATTCCTGCGAGACGGCCCACAGGTTCAGCGGATTCACGGAGGCGCCGAACTTGAGGAATCGAACGCTGCCATCGATGAAGGCGAAGTTCGATCCGCCCGCACGGGTGGCGTCGTTGGCGGAATGACGGTTCTGGGCGATTTCCGTGGCATCGTTGCCCTGGCCCTGGTCGAAGTCCATGTGAACATGGAAGGAGCCGGTGCGCTTTTCCCCGAAGAGGACGGTTTCGGAGGGTTGGGGGACGGCGGCGCGGCGGAGGCCGGTGGGCCAGAGCCATTGGCGGTACTTCTGATAATCCTCGTCCCCCAGGTTGCCCCGGAACCAGTCATTGAATCCGTTGATCACGAAGCTGCGGCGGATGGCCAGCCGGTTGGTGGCATCGATGAGATAGGAAATCACGGGGAATTTGTCGGCGGGACAAGTCACCACGGTGACATCCTTGTAATAGCCGAGCAGGGACCAGGGCCAGGCGGCGGGGGGTTCGCGGCGGGGCGGCAGATGGTCCTCGTGATCATCGGCGTACATGCCGGCGGCGAGATTGAGCTGTCTTTCGTTATTCAAGCACTGGATGGCCCGGGCCTTGCGTTTGGCGCCTGCGAGGGCGGGGAGCAGGAGCGAGGCCAGCACGCCGATGATGGCGATGACGACCAGCAGTTCGATCAGGGTGAAGCCGCGGGGGGCCGTGCCGCCACTGCGGAGGAAGCACGGGGAGCAAGTGTTTGGAATGGATTTCATTGCGAGATTCCCACGGGCCGTCCCAGTTTTGGGATGCAAACCTGGCGGCCACCGGGGGCAGTGCCGAGACCATGGACAAGACGCACGGCATTTCCGTTTTGTTTCCGCGGATTTTTTTTGGGGATGCGCGGGGATTGGTGCAGGCAGACAGGGGTTGCATCCGGGATGCTCCGTGGAACAATCCCCGGGATGTTACGCCTTCCCCACCGTCCGCGGATGTTCGTGAACGCGCTGTGCTCCCTGGCGTGGCTCCTGGGGGCCGCGCTTGCCCAGGGTGCGGCGTCCCCGGCGGGGACGGGTCCGCTCCAGTTCAACCGGGACATCCGCCCGATCCTCTCCGACAACTGTTTCGCCTGCCACGGATTCGATCCCAAGCATCGGAAGGCGGGGTTGCGTCTGGATCTGGCGGACGGGGCCTATGGCACGGGCAAGAGCGGCAAGACGGCGATCAAGCCGGGCGACCCGGAGGCCAGCGAGGTGTGGCAGCGGTTGGTCACCTCGGATGCCGATGACCAGATGCCGCCGAAGTCGTCCCACAAGGAACTGACCTCGGCGCAGAAACAGACCTTGCGCCGCTGGATTCAGGAGGGGGCCGCGTATCAGCGTCACTGGGCGTTCGAGGCCCCGGTCCGGGTGGAGCCGCCGGCTGTGACGCAGGCCGGGTGGACGGCGAATGCCGTCGATCGTTTCCTGGCGGCCCGGATCGGTGCCGAAGGGCTGGAGTCGAATTCCGAGGTGGATCGGCGGACTCTCATCCGGCGGGTGACCTTCGATTTGACGGGATTGCCTCCGACCGTGGCAGAGGTGGAAGCGTTCGTGGCGGACAAGGCGGAGGGGGCGTATGGGCGGGTGGTCGAGCGGTTGCTCAATTCGCCGCGGTACGGGGAACAGATGGCGCGGCACTGGCTGGATGTGGCGCGGTATGCCGACACCCATGGCCTGCACCTCGACAACGAGCGCCAGATCTGGCCGTACCGGGACTGGGTGGTGCGGGTGTTCAATCAGAACCTACCCTTCGACCGGTTCACCATTGAACAACTCGCGGGCGATCTGCTGCCGTCGCCGACCCAGGATCAGCTGATTGCGACCGGGTTCAACCGGAACAATGTGACCACCAGCGAGGGGGGATCGATCGACGCGGAGTTCGTTTACCGGTATGCGGTGGAGCGCACGTCCACGACGGCGCAGGTGTGGATGGGGCTGACGGCGGGTTGTGCGGTTTGTCACGACCACAAGTACGATCCGATCTCGACGAAGGAGTTCTATTCGCTGTACGCGTTCTTCAACAACGCGGCGGATCCGGCGATGGACGGCAATGAACTTCGGACGCCGCCGGTGATTCGATTGAAAACCGCGGAGGACGAACAGCGGCTGGCGGGGTTCGACAAGCAGTTGGCGGATCTGGAATCCCGGGTGACCGCGGCGCTGGGCAAGGTGATCTACGTCGATCCCGCCGCCGCGAATCCTCCGGCCCCGGCCCGGGACGTGGAGAACGTCTGGGCGGATGATGAGATTCCCGCGGGTTGGAAGATCTCGGCGAGTCCGGGGGCGGCGACGCGTTTTGTGACCGCCTCGGACGGCCGGGTGGCGCCGTTCAGCGGGACCCGGGCGTTGCAGCGCCGCGAGACGGGGTTGGCGCAGGACGTGGTGGAGGCGGGCCCGGCGCCGCTGGAGATTCCCGGGAACGGTCGGCTTTTTGCCTACGTTTACCTCGATCCCATGGATCCGCCCAAGGCCATCATGCTGCAGTATCGCACGGGCGATTGGCGGCACCGGGCGGTCTGGGGCGACTACGACATCATCGACTGGGGCGCGAAGGGGACCACGGAACGGGTGAATCAGGGGGCCCTGCCGAAGGCTGGGGAATGGGTCCGGCTGGAGTTCGACGTGGCCGCGGTGGGGTTGAAGCCGGGGGACAAGGTGTCCGGTTTTGCGATGACGCAGTACGGCGGGACGGTCCTCTGGGACAAGGTGGGCGTGAAGGGGCGGGTGGATCCGGCGACCGATCCGACACGTTCGTTCGCGGCCTGGACGCGCGGTTACGATGGCACCGCCCCCAACGATCTGCCGGAGGGTTTGAGGGCCATTTTCAAGGAGGTGCCGGCGGCGCAGCGCACCCTGGAACAGGTCCGGAAGCTGCAGGACTATTTTCTCAGCCGCGTCTGCGCGGACACCCGGACGACCTTCGAGCCGCTGCAGGCCGAGGGGGCGAAGGTTCGCAAGGAAAGGTCGGATTACGAGGGCACCATTCCGGTCACCTTTGTCTGGAAGGACCGGGACAAGCCCAGGGAGAGCTTCGTCATGGAACGTGGGGCTTATGACCGACCCGGAGAGCGTGTGTTGGCGGGGGTTCCGGCGATTCTGCCGCCGCTGACCGTGGCCGGGACGAATCCGCCTTCACGGCTCGACCTTGCGAAGTGGCTGGTCGATGCGCGCCATCCGTTGACGGCGCGCGTGACCGTGAACCGGTTCTGGCAGCAGTTCTTCGGGTATGGACTGGTGCGGTCCTCGGGCGATTTTGGTTCCCAGGGCGAACCGCCCACACATCTCGAACTGCTGGACTGGCTGGCGGTCACTTTCCGGGATTCGGGCTGGAACGTGAAGGAGTTCGTCCGGTTGATGGTGACGTCGGCGGCGTACCGCCAGTCGAGCGTGGTGCGACCGGAGGGCCTGGCGAAGGATCCGGGCAACCGTTGGCTGGCGAGGTCGCCCCGGTTCCGGTTGGACGCGGAACAGATCCGGGACAACGCGTTGTTCGTCAGTGGCCTGCTGGTGGCGGACATGGGCGGGAAGGGGGTCCGGACCTACCAGCCACCGAACATCTGGGAACCCGTGGGATTTGTGGGTTCGAACACGCGGGATTACCGGCAGGACAAGGGCCCGGCGTTGTACCGGCGCAGCCTTTACACCTTTCTCAAGCGCACGGCACCGGCGCCTTTCATGTCGACCTTCGATGCCCCGAACCGCGAGCAGAGTTGTTCGCGCCGGGAACGGAGCAACACGCCGTTGCAGGCGCTGCAATTGATGAACGACGTGCAGCATTTCGAGGCGGCCCGGGCGCTGGCGGAGCGGATGCTCGTGGAAGGCGGCGCGAATCCGGACAGCCGGCTTGAGTTCGGCTACCGCACGGTGCTCGCGCGACCCCCGGCGTCGGCGGAACTGGCCATCGTCCGACGCGCCCTGGACCAGCATCTCGCCCGTTACCAGGGTGATCCCGAGTCGGCCCGCAAGGTGATCAGCGCGGGTGAGTCGAAACCCCGGAAGGAACTTTCCGAATCCGAACTCGCGGCCTACACGCTGGCGGCGAATCTCCTGCTCAATCTCGACGAGACGGTGACCCGCAACTGACCTCCGGTCGGCCGAACCCATCCTCCTTCCACCTCCCATTCACGATCCATGACCAATCCTCTCCTCGAGTATCAGGCGCAGCAGACCCGGCGGCAGTTCTTCGGCAACCTGGGCATCCGGCTCGGGGGCGCCGCCCTGGGCATGCTGGCGGCCGGTCGCGGCGGAACCTTGCGGGCCCTGGCCGGCGGCGCCTCCAGCGGGGGCGGTCGCGTCCATCCGGCGCTTCCCGGCCTGCCCCATTTCGCACCGCGCGCGAAGCAGATGATTTATCTGCACATGAACGGCGCGCCGTCCCAGATCGACCTGTGGGACTACAAACCCGGGTTGAAGGCGTATTTCGACAAGGACCTGCCGGATTCGGTGCGCATGAACCAGCGGCTGAGCACCATGACCAGCGGCCAGGCGAGATTCCCGGTGGCCCCCTCCCGGTTCGCGTTCGCGCGACATGGACAGTGCGGTCGGTGGGTGAGCGAACTGCTTCCGCACACGGCGGGGATCGTGGATGACATCACGGTGGTGAAGTCCGTGTTCACCAACGCCATCAATCATGATCCGGCCTGCACCTTCGTGATGACCGGCAGCGAGATTCCTGGGCGGGCGAGCATCGGGTCGTGGCTGGCGTATGGACTGGGAAGCGAGAGCAACGATCTGCCGGCGTTCGTGGTGCTGACCCCGAGCTTTCCTTCGACCGGCAACGGCCAGGCGCTTTACCACCGTCTCTGGGGCAGCGGTTTTCTGCCTACCCGTTTCAGCGGCGTGGCCTTGCGGGGACAGGGGGATCCGGTGCTTTACCTGCAGAATCCGGACGGCGTGGGAACCTCGGATCGGCGCGTCATGCTGGATGCCCTGAACGAGCTGAACCACAAGAGTTATGAATCCCTGGGGGATCCGGAAATCCAGACCCGGATCGCGCAGTACGAAATGGCGTTCCGCATGCAGGCCAGCGTTCCGGATCTGACGGATCTTTCGGGGGAATCAGCGGCGACGAAGGCGATGTACGGTCCGAAGGTGGAGAAGCCGGGAAGCTTTGCGCACGGCGCGTTGCTGGCCCGGCGCATGATCGAGCGGGGCGTGCGGATCGTGCAGATCATGCATCGCGGCTGGGATCAGCACGACAACCTGCCGGTGGCCCTGAGGAACCAGTGCGAGGACACCGAACAGGCGACGGCGGCGCTGGTGACCGATCTGAAGCAGCGGGGCCTGCTCGATTCCACCTTGGTGGTCTGGGGCGGTGAGTTCGGGCGGACCGTGTATTCGCAGGGACAGCTCACCGACATGACCTATGGCCGGGATCATCATCCGCGGAATTTCTGCATGTGGATGGCCGGCGGCGGCATGAAGGGCGGGTTCAGCTGGGGGGACACCGACGATTTCAGCTACAACATCGTGGAGAATCCGGTGAACGTGAACGACCTGAACGCCACCATCCTCCACGCCCTGGGCATCGATCACGAACGGTTCACCTTCAAGTTCCTCGGGCTCGACCTGAAGCTCACCGGCGTCGAGCAGGCCCGGGTGGTGAAGGAACTACTCGCCTGATCCGGCCGGGTACGCCCTCCCTCCATGGCCCGTTCCCGCCGGCGCCAGCGCCCCGGTTCTCCCGATTCCTCCGATCCCACGCCACCCGCGGCCACTCCCGGCGGTCCGGACGGCCGCGGAAAGGGTCGCGTTTCACCCTGGGTCTGGGCGGGTCTGTGCCTGGCGCTGGGGCTGACCCTGGTGCTGATTTGGCCTCGGGGAAACGTCTCCACGTCCGGACGTTCCGCGCCGTCGACCTCGTCCACCTCCGCCGTTTCCGTGTCCGCCGCCGCCAACGCCCCGGCGGCGGGTCCGGTGATTGAACCCGAAGCCGGGGCCTTCGCGAAGTACGCGGGTTCGGACACCTGCCGGGCCTGTCACACCAACGCCTTCACCCGCTGGGCGGCATCGCATCATTCGCTCGCGGAACGGTCCCCGACCGGCGCGCTGGACCAGGTGGCCTTCGAACCGTCCCGCACCTTCACCCACGGCAGTCAGTCGACCACGGTGCGCTCCGGTCCGGCCGGTTTTGAGGTCGAGACCCCTGGCCCCGGAGGAACGAATGCGTCGTTCCGGGTGGACCGGGTCATCGGTCACCATCCCCTGAGGCAATACCTCATTCCCGAGGAGGGCGGTCGCTGGCAGACCCTTGAGGCGTCCTGGGATCCGCGGACCAACGACTGGTTCAACGTGTACGGGAGCGAGGATCGTCAACCCGGCGAGTGGGGCCATTGGACAGGGCGCGGCATGAATTGGAACTCGATGTGCGCCACCTGCCACAACACGCGGTTCCGGAAGAATTACGAGCCCGGGAGCGATGTGTTCCATTCCTCGATGGCCGAACGAAGCGTCGGTTGCGAGGCCTGTCACGGTCCGATGCGGGATCATGTGAGCTGGCAGCAAGCCTGGGAGGGCAGCGGCAAGAAGGATCCCACACTCCGGAAGTGGACCCCGTCGGTGCACATGGAGACCTGCGCCCCGTGCCACGCGCGGCGGAGCGAGCTGACCGGGGACGTCGTCGCTGGCGCCTCGTTCTGGGATCATTACCTCCTGGCCATTGTGGATGGCTCCGACACGTTTTATCCGGACGGCCAGGTGCGGGAGGAGGACTACGAGTACAGCGCGTTTCTGGGGAGCCGGATGCACGCGGCGGGTGTGACCTGTCTCGATTGCCATGATCCGCATGCCGGCCGGCCGAAGTTCGAGGGGGACGCCCTTTGCCTGCAGTGTCACGACGGCCGGCGCCAGGGTTCGCCGGTGATTGATCCGGCCAAACACACCTTCCATGCCGCGGCGAGCACGGGCAGTCGCTGCGTGAACTGTCACATGCCGCAAACCGTGTACATGCAGCGCCATTCGCGGCATGACCATGGGTTCACCAGCCCGGATCCGCTGCTGACACGCGAGACAGGCATTCCCAACGCCTGCAACCGGTGCCACGCCGACAAGACCGTCGACTGGGCGGTCGAGGCCACCGACCGATGGTACGGGGCGCGCATGGAGCGTCCGGCGCGGCGCCGGGCCCGGGTGCTGGCGCAGGGACGTCGGGGGGACGAAGGCGCGGTGCCGGGGTTGCTGGAGATCCTGGGCATTCCGGAGACGCCGTACTGGAAGGCCGCGGCCGTGGCGCTGCTGGAGCCGTGGTCGGATCGGCCGGCGGTGACGAAAGCCCTGCTCGACGCTTCGAGCCACGAACATCCCCTGGTGCGCTATCGCGCGCTGCAGGCGTTGGGGCCGGCGGCGGAAGCGGGGGAACCCCGGGCCTTGGCGGTGGCGCGGGCGCGGCTGGAGGACAATGCCAGGTCGGTCCGGTTCGCAGCCGCCTGGAGCCTGCGACGCGAGGTTTCGCCGGAATCCCGCGCGGGTCGTGAACTCGGCCACATGATCCTCCTGAACTCCGATCAACCCACGGGCCAGGCCCAATGGGCGGCGCTGGAACTGGCGCGGGGTCGGGCGGAGGAAGCGGCGCGCCATCTGGGGACCGCTGTGGGCTGGGATGGCGGGTCGGCGGGGTTGCGACAGGACTATGCGACCACCCTCAGCCTGCTCGGTCGTTCGCGCCAGGCCCTCGAACAGGTGCGCGAGGCGGCGCGGCTCGAACCCAAGGTGGCCGAGCATCATTACCGGCTTGGTCTGGCCTGGAACGAGGCGGGCGACATGCGGCAGACGGTCGCCTCACTCGAGGAGGCGGTTCGTCTGGATGGCCGTCACGACCGGGCGCTCTACAACCTCGCGCTGGCGTACTCCGCCGCGAATCGCGGGGAGGCGGCCGTGGATTTGCTTCGTCGCGCCGAGACGGTGAACACGGCGGATCCGCGCATTCCCTACGCCCGGGCCACGATTCTGGCCCAGGCCGGCAGGATGGCGGAGGCCCGCGAAGCGGCGGAGGCCGCACTCGCCCGACGACCCGGCTTCCCGCCGGCCGTCGAGTTGCTCGGGCAATTGGCGCGGTAGCGGGTGCACCCGCGGTTTGTTGGTGTTGGAACTCGTCGCGCTGCGACGAGTAGCGCCGCGTCCAGCGGCGCAACGGCACCGCCACAGCGTTACACCCAAAGGCTACCGCCCGCTCAACGCGGGCGGGGTTGTCGCAGCGCGACAACCACTACCAACAACCTCGGGATGTACGGCACGGTGGCGGGAGAACGCCGGAGCGTTTGTTTTCAAGGGGTGGCAGGCGGAGGTTCCACGGATTCGAGTTGGGACAGGGCAGGAGTCACCGTGGCGAGCTGGGTCTCAATCTCGCCTTGCAGCCGGGCCACGACCTCCGGGTGGGCTGCCGCCACATTGAAGCGCTCTCCGGGATCGGTGTTCAGATCGAACAGAAGCGGGGGAGTGTGCGCCTCGGGTTGCGGCTGGCCATAGCCGATCTGGGTGAATCGATGCAATTTCCAGCGCCCGTCCCGAACCGCGAACAGGCGCGTGCCGCGATAATAAAAGAGCGATTGCCGCGGGCTGGGCGCGCCGTTCAGCAGGGAATCCGTCATGTCGAGGCCATCGATCGGGCGATCGTCGGGGAGCGGGGCATGCGCGAGTCGCGAGGCCGTGGGGAACAGATCCAGGGTGCACATGAGGTTCGTGCTGACCGTTCCGGCCGGGATGCGGCCGGGCCACCAGGCGATGCCCGGCACCCGCATGCCTCCCTCCCAGGTGCTGCCTTTTCCGTCCCGGAGCAGTCCCGCCGAACCACCCTGCTGGTTCATGGTCAGCCAGGGACCGTTGTCGCTGGTGAAGAAAACCAGCGTTTTCCGGGCCAATCCCTCGCGTCGCAAGGTCTCCAGAATGCGGCCCACACTGGCGTCCAGTTCCTCCACCACGTCGCCGTAAAGTCCCCGGCGGCTTCGTCCATGGAAGTCCTTCGACGCAAACAAGGGCACGTGCGGAAAGGTGTGGGCCACGTAGAGGAAGAAGGGTTTTCGGCGGTTTTCGTGAATGAAACGCCGGGCTTCCTCGGTGTACAGCCGGGTCAGCTGGGTCTGGTCGGCGGGTTGGGCGACCAGGGCTTCCTCCCGATAAAGCGGTGCCTTCCACCAGGAGGCGTCCTGCAACGCGCGGCCCGGCGCGCCGGAAGGCGCCAGCGGCGTGGGATCCATGTCGTTCGAATGCGGCAGGCCCAGGAAGGAATCGAAGCCGTGGCGACGGGGATGGCCCTCCGGCCGGATCGACCACACGCCGAGGTGCCACTTCCCCACCATGGCCGTCGCGTAGCCTGCGGATCGCAGCATTTCCGGCAGGGTCACCTCGCCGGCGGGCAGGTGTCCGGTGGACCGGTTCCGGAGCACGCGGAAACGGTCGTGCGCCATCCCGCTGCGAACCGGGTATCGACCGGTCAACAACGCCGCCCGGCTCGGCGTGCAGACCTCCGCCACCGAATAGAAGTCCGTGAATCGCATTCCCTCGGCCGCCATGCGGTCCAGGTTGGGAGTGCGGATCGAGGGATGCCCGTAACACCCCAGGTCGCCGTAGCCCAGGTCGTCGGCGAGAATGACGATGATGTTGGGCGGAGACGGCCGCGGGGCGGCCTGGGTGGGCGTCGGCGTTCCGATCCAAGTCAGTCCGGCCAGCACCAGGGCGAGCAACAGTTTCATGGGACGTGGGAAGAGTGGATCGTTCGTCGGGGAATCCCAAGGGGGAATCAGGTCCTATCCGCGGCCAACGTCCCAAGCCCGCGCGGGAAGACCATCCCCCGGCTTCCGGTTCTCGCGCAGGGGCGCAGGGTGCGGAGGGGGAAATGGCGGGAAGGAAATTTGCCATGGGGCTCGGTCCGGTGTTGGGATTCGGGCAGGACGGAACCGAAGCAAGGAATCCCAACAACACCGTGAAGGCATCCTGGAAGGAACTGGTGCGGGAGGCGGAACTTGAGGTCAGGGAGACTGTGGAATCCCTGCCGACAGAGCTGCGCGAGGCGGCCCGGAATGTTCCGGTGGTTTACGAACGCCGGCCGAGCGAGGCGCTGGTGGAGGACGGATTGGACCCGGACCTGCTCGGCTTGTTCGTGGGTGATCCGCTGGCGGAGGCGGGTCAGTCGTCGGCCCTTCCCGCGCAGATCCTGTTGTTCGTGGAGAACCTCTGGGACTTCGCGGAGGAGGACATCGAGATCTTTCTCGAGGAGGTCCAGACCACCTACCTCCATGAGTTGGGGCACTACCTCGGGTTGGATGAGATCGATTTGGAGGAGCGCGGGCTGGAGTAGGTCCTCACCCGGACGCGGAGTGAACTCTCCTGGAGCGGTCGGTTGACTCAAATGTCAACAATTTAGATGCGACCCCATTGGAACCCTTCGGTCACCAGGCGGCGGCGAAGGCTTTGCTGTCGGCCCAGCGATCAACGCCCAGATCGGCGCCCGAGGCGCGGCCCATCTGGCCTCGCGTCACTCCCAGCTGGTTCACCAGCTTGAACTCGCGCCACACCGCTTCCCCAGTGAGTTCGCCCTCCAGCAGGCGGCGGTAGCGGTCGATGAGCCGCGGGACATCGGCCGGGGATTCGTCCAGAAACTCGATGCGGAAACGTCGGGCCCCGGCGGCGAGCAGGCGGGCGGCGTGATCGGCGCCGGTCTGGGCCCGGGCATTGAACACGGTGTTCCGGCAACCGGCATCCGCCTTCACCGGATGCGTGGCGCCCACCCGGTCGCGCAACCGGACCTCGTGTCGGTCGCAGGGACGTCCGCAATCCCGGTAGTCCTTGCCCTTGGAAAGAAACGCGCAGAACACGCAGTGCTCCATGTGAAACATGGGCATGTGCTGGTGCAGCACGATCTCGAACCATCCGGGTGGCGCCGACCGGATCAGCGCCTCGAGTTGTTCGGCGTTGAGATCGTAGCTGGCGGTCACCCGTTCGAGACCGTAGTCGTGGATGAAATACTCGGCCGTGAGCGCGTTCGCGACGTTCAGGCTGAAATCCCCCTGGCGCCGGGTGTCGGCGAAGGCCCGCAGATGTTCGTGGTTCCGGACGAGATAGCCGTCCGCTTCCGCGGCGCGGACCTGCTTGAGAATCCATTCCTCGCCCGGCTTGAAGATCCGCGGCGGTGCCACCCAGAGCTCGGGACGTTTCCGATCCGCAGGCAGGGGAAACTCGCGGGCGAAACGGATCGCGTCCCGGTAGCGCTTCGGGTCCTCGAATTCGCAGTGGATGGCGGCGAGATCCGTCGGGCAGGCGAGCGCGGCCTCGAGTTGAGCCTGGTTGCGCACCAGGACGGCGAGGGTTGGGCGGGCTGGGGGCGTGTTGGATGATGTGCCGACGGGACCCGTGCCGGAAGACGCCGCGACGACCCGGAACGACGGGTCCGGATCGAGCAGCTTCCAGGGTTTGGGCTGGGCGCGGCGTTGTTCGAGTGCGGCGGCTGCGTCCCGGCGGATCCGGTTGAGTTCGGAGGCTGGCAGGATCACCGGTCCTTCGAGGTGGTTGTCGAGGGATTCCAGGCGGAGACCGGTTCCGCCCAGGCGGCCGAGTTGCTCCCGCAGCCGGGTGTCGTCGAGCGGTTGGCGGTCGGCGACGGCGAGCGGTTGGTTGGAAGCCGCCTGCACGATATTCCCGAGCCCATCGCGCAGGATCAACGTAAGCGGCGTGCCGGCCCGGCCGTGCACCTCGGCGTGGATCGGGCGGCGGAAACGCGGTGCCTCCCCGGCGTAGGTCTGGCGCAGTTCGCGGTCGAGTTCGGGGTCGGACGTTTTCCAGATGCGCTGGCCGGGTCGGATGCCGGCAAAATCGACCGCCCCACGCAGAAAGGTGATGGCGACCTCGCCGGACGCACCGCCACCGGAGTTGTGGCATTCGAAGACCCGGCCGCCTTGTTCGACCTCGGCGGGCCGGCCGTCGTCGAAGACCACGCCGTCGCCGGCCTTGATCGGGGCGAGCGGCCGGAACCGGACCCGGTCGCGATCGACCCGGGAGACTTCGCCGACCAGCACGCCGCGTTTCTTGCCAAAGCGGGCGTGGACGAGTCGCTGGTTGTCGTTGCCGCCGAGCCAGCCGGTGTAAAGTCCGCGGCTGAAAGCCATCTCCATTTCGTAGGTGGCGGATCGGGTGCCGGCGGGATCGGGGTCGGCGGTTTCCGGAAAGAGCCGGTCGAGTTCCGCGCGGTAGGTGCGGGTGATGCTGGCGACGTATTCGGGCGATTTCAGGCGGCCCTCGATCTTGAGAGAGCGGACTCCGGCGCGCGCGAGGTCGGCGAGCACCTCGAGGCCGGCGAGATCCTGCGGACTGAGCAGGTAACGGCGGTCGCCGAGCTCGACGTTTCGGCCGTCGGAGACCAGTTCGTAGGGCATGCGGCAGGCCTGGGCGCATTCGCCGCGGTTGGCGGAGCGACCGCCCAGCGCTTCGCTGGTGAGGCACTGGCCGGAGTAGGCGACACACAGGGCGCCGTGCACGAACACCTCGAGGGGCAGGGCGGTTCCCTGCTCGCGCAGTTGGGTTTCGATGCGGCTGATCTCGGGAATGGAATTCTCCCGGGCCAGCACGACCAGCTGGCAGCCGAGGCGCCGCGCGAATTCGACTCCCGCCGCGCTGGTGACCGTCATCTGGGTCGAGGCGTGGATGGGGAAGTCTGGCGAGATGCGCCGGATCAGCCGGCAGATGCCGATGTCCTGGACGATGGCGGCATCGACTCCGGCGGCGATGATGCCGCGCAGGTAGGCTTCGGCTTCGGCCAGTTCGGAGGGGAAGACCAGGGTGTTGAAAGTCACGTAGCCTCGGACGCCCCGGCGATGCAGCCACGTCATGAGCTCCGGCAGGTCCGCATCCGTGAAATTGTCCGCGCGCAGCCGGGCGTTGAACCGGGCCAATCCGAAGTAGATGGCGTCGGCTCCGTTCTCGACGGCAGCCCGGGCGCAGGGCCAGTTGCCGGCGGGGGCGAGCAGTTCGGGGCGACGGGGTTGTTTCCCGGACGCGGCGGCGCCGTCGGGTGCTGGGGGCGTGGAAGTGGGTTGGGCCGGTTCAGTCATGGTCCGTCGCGGGCGACAACCTAGCGACAATCGATGCCGCGAACACCGCGAATCTTGGCTTTCCGTGCGTCGCGGGGCGTGTGGGATCGGACTCCTGATCAGGGAGGTTCACCACCGAGAGCACAGAGAGCACAGAGAGAGCGGGGGAGAGATGCTAACGACCGAGGATCAGCTGGCCTTTCGAGGGAATCGTAGGACCGCAGGGAGGAGCCTTTGGTACCGAGCCTGTTCAGACCCGAATCCCCCCCACCTCCCCTCTGTGCTCCCTGTGCCCTCTGGGGTGAACCTCCGAATCGGGACTTCGGTCCAGGGTCGTGGGGGCAGTTCGAAATATCCCCTCCCTGCCGTTCCTCGCAGTTGCCCCGGACTCGCAGAGGCACGGCCGCGCGCGGAATCTGATTCTTGCCGGGTTCCGGGGCATCTGGTGCAGTCGATGGACTTCATGCACCCGGCGTTCCATCGCTTCCCCGCGTCGATTGCCCTTGGTCTCGTTTTCCTGTTCCTGGGGATTTGCGTTCCCACGGGCCGGGCGGTGGATCGGGAGGCTTTGCTGCGTGGCTTGGACGTCCCCTCGCCGGAATTCCAGCTGGCCTTTGCGTGGAATTCGCGGCGCGGGTTTGTAGTCGGAGACCCGCTCGGAGGGGAGATGTATCCGCCGGATGATCCCGAGGCGCAGCGGCGCTCCCTTGAGTCCAGGCTTGCGACCAACGCGGCTCTGGCGGAGCTCTGGCTTGAGCTGGGCGATGCCCATCAGCAGAGAAAGGCAACGAACGAGGCGTGGGGGGCCTATGCCCGGGCGCAGGCGTTGCTCCGGCCGCGGCTCGCCCTGGAACCCACCAATGGCTGGTTGCGAGCCCAGTTGGCGGGAAGCCTGGCTCTGACCAACGCAGCGGCCTGGGTGGAGGCGGATCGATGGCATCGGGAGGCGGTCCAGCTGGCCCCGACGGAGTCCCGCACCTGGGTTGCGCTCGCGAACTTTGAATTACTCTCCGCCGTTCATGATTTGGGAATGGGGGAGCATCTCCCTCCGGTGGAAGTGGGGGACTTGGGGGATCTGTTCGAACGGGTCCGGGCCTGGATGAAACGGAGGGATGTGACGGGTGCCGGGCGTTCCGCGGCGTTGGCGCGGTTGAGCAAGTCGCGGGAAGCCCTGGATCGGGCCGTCCGGGTGCCGGACCCCACGCTGGAAGCACTGATGGCTCGGTGGGTTTTTGATTCCAGCGTGGCCCCCATGCTGAAGTCGATGTTCGCGGAAAGCCCGTCCTCGGACGACGAACGCATGGCGGCCCTCATGGATCCTGGGCTCGTCGGCCATCTGCGTCAGGTCGCGCGGCTCTCCACCAACGAACCTTATGCCCTGGGCTTGGGAGTGACCCTCGTGGTGACCTCGATGCTCGCCCGGGAAAGGGATCCGGACATTGCCGTCATGAAGACGGATCTCCGGCCCCGGCTGACCCGGGATGACCGGGCCTTTGTCGAAGACATGATGCGGCGCCTGGAGCTTTTGCGGACCCATCCAACGCCGAGGGTCGCGGGCGGCGCCTTGCTGGCGTTGGGGTTTCTTGCCTCGTTCGTGGACGGCAACCCCACCAATGCCGCGGCGCTGGCGCTTCGGGCGGACCGTATGGACCCGGCGAATCCCGCGGCGCTGCCCCTTGCCTTGGTGACCCTGTCCAGCGCGGGCCAACACGAAGAAGCGGCCCGGCTCGCGGACCTGTTGGTGGCCCGTCGCGACGTTCCCGAGTCGCGGGCCATCCGCGCCAAGGTGTTGGCCCGGGTTCGACGCTACGACGACGCGGAGGCGGATCTGAACCGGATCCTGCAGATCCAGTCCACGAATGCCATGGCCCAGGTGGGGCGGGTGGCGCTGGCGGTCTTGCGCGGGGATGCGAAGGCCATGGAGGAAGGGTTCGCGATGATGTCCAGGCTGGGTTCGGAAGGGGCGCTGGAGGGAGACCGGAATCTGCGGCGCGAATCCAAGTTCATCGCGGCGGCGGTGATGGCCTTGGGCGGCAAGGTTCCCCAGGCCAGGCGCATCCTCTATTCGGTCCTGGCCGAGGCCCCGTCGGATGCCAGGGCGCGCGAGGCGCTGGAGGCGTTGGCGAAGTAGGAGCAGCCATGGTTGTTTCCCCCCTGTCCCGCGCCGCCCGCTGGGCCGTCCTTTGGGCGGCGGTGGGGGGACTTCTCTTTGACGGGGTGGAACTGGGGTTGATGCCGGTGGCGTCGTTGTCCGTGAGCCAGAGCCTGCTGGGTGCCTCCTACCATCCGACGTTGGGCGGGGATTGGTTCGCGCGGTTTACGGCGGCGTTGATGCTGGGGGCGGCGGTGGGTGGGATTTTCCTGGGCAGCCTGGGCGACCGCGTGGGGCGCACGCGCGCCCTGGGGATCAGCATTCTGTTCTATTCCGTATTTGCTGGGATGGGGGCGGTGGTGCGCACCCAGGAGCAGATGCTGGTGCTGAGGTTTCTGGTGGGGCTGGGGGTGGGCGGGGTCTGGCCGAATGCGGTGGCCCTGGCGGCGGAGTGCTGGCCGGACAAATCGCGGCCGGTGGTGGCGGGACTCATGGGGGCGGCCTTGAACGGCGGAATTCTGTTGCTGTCGCAGATCGCCCGGACCTGGCCGATCACGCCGGAGTCCTGGCGCTGGATTTTCGGGCTGGCCGCGGCGCCGGCGTTGCTGGGGGTGATCGTGCTGGCCGCCCTGCCGGAGTCGCCGCTCTGGCTGGCCAGCCGGCGGTCGCCGAAACCTGAACCGGCCGCCATCCCGGACGGAGCTTCGGACCGCCCCTCGTTCTCGCCGCTCCGAGAACTGCTTCGTCCGCCGCTGCTGCGTTTGACCGTGATCGGCATTCTTCTGGGTTCGATCCCCATGATCGGTGCCTGGGCGGCGAGCAAGTGGATGATTCCGTGGGCCGACAAGGTGGGCGGTGCCACGCTGGCGGGGTACAAGGCGGTCACGCAGGGCTGGTGGGCGCTGGGCGCGGTGCTGGGGAGCTTTTTCGGGGCGCAGATCGCTGCCTGGCTGGGACGCCGACGCGCCTATGCCCTGATCAGTGCGGGAGCGACGGCCTTGACCCTGCTGATGTTTCTGGGAACGGCGCCGTTGCGGCCGACCTTTCTGCCGATGGTGTTTGCGCAGGGATTCGTGGCGACGCTGTTCTTCGGCTGGCTGCCGTTGTATCTGCCCGAGCTTTTTCCGGTCCACGTCCGGGCGGCCGGCAGTGGCATGGCGTACAACGTCGGTCGGTTTGCCACCGCGGTCGGGGTGTTCCTGGCCGGGCTTCTCTTCGCGGCGGTGGGTGGTTCCTATTCTCGGGTCGGTTCGATTTGTGGGCTTGTCTACGCCCTGGGCCTGGTTGTGATCCTCTGGGCGCCGGACACTTCCAGAAAATCCCTCCATGCAGCTCCTTGAGATCAGGTCGACGCTCTTCGCATTGGGTTTGTTCGTGGGCACGCTGCTCATGCTTGAGGCGGGTCGGCGGGCCGGTGGACGCTGGCGGAGCCGGATCATGGAAGGAGGTGCGGCGGGCATTGGGGCGGTGGAGACGGCCATTTTCACGCTGCTCGGGCTTCTCATTGCCTTCACTTTTCAGGGGGCTGCGGCCCGCTTCGACGCCCGTCGGGCATTGGTCGTGGAGGAGGTGAATCACGTGGGAACGGCGTGGCTTCGCATCGATTTGCTGCCCGCGACGGACCAGGGACGGATGCGGGAGCTGTTTCGGGCCTATCTGGACTCCCGGATTGAGACCTACCGAAGGATTCCGGATGTGGCGGCGGTGAAAGCACAGATCCGGATCACGGAGCGATTGCAGGGGGAGATCTGGAAGCTGGCCTTGAACAGCCACCGGGAGGGGGCGACGGCGGTGTTGACCGGGATGCTGCCCGCTCTGAACGCCATGTTCGACATCGTCACCACCCGGACCATGGCTGCCCGCACGCATCCTCCGGGTGTGGTTTTCGGCATGTTGGCCCTGCTGGCCGGCATGGCGGCGTTCATGGCCGGTAACGGCATGTCCGGGACCAAGATCCGCAGCTGGCTTCACATCATCGCTTTCGCCACCGTTCTCGCTGTGACGGTCTATGTGATCATGGACATGGAATATCCTCGGGTCGGCCTGATCCGCGTGGACGACTTCGACGAAGCGCTGGTGAACCTGCGTCGGTCGATGAATTGACCGGACCGGCGGGGCGGTGAGGGGAGTGTACTTTGCCTGCCGTGAGGTGGCCTGGGGGTGGCCGGGGGGTGGTGTGCTTGGGAGTTGGTTGCGCAGGGGGCGCCCCCCCCTGGGGTTGGAAATCTGCGCGAAAATTTTTGGTAATGGCGGCCCCAGGTTCCTGTGAAGTGGGGTGTGCGAGCACATCAGGCCTTCTTCCAACTCCTCGGGCTGGCGCTTGGTTGGCTGCTGGTGACCACCGGGTTGCCGGCGTCGGCGGTCATCCGGGTGGAGGGCACCACCGTGGAGGCCACCGGTCCCGCCCGTTTCCTGGTCGGCCCAGGCCCGATCCAGGCCCGGGCCGAGCTCCTGTTGTCCAATCCGGAGCTTCTGGAGGACGGCGAGCTTGAGATCGAGGTGGAGTGGGGATTGGTGCGGTCTGCGGACCTCTCCGCCGTGGCTCTGGAACCGGACGCCGAAGGAGCCCCGGTCCGGACCACCACGACATTTCCGGTGCCGGCTGGTGAACGGGTTTCGGCGGTGCTCACCGGTGACCTTCGCTTGGCGGAGCCGCTGGATGCGGCGGTGACTTACCGCGTTTCCGCCTTGGTTCGCCACCGAGAGCGCGATGGGCTTTGGTCGGAACCCGCCATGTTCCTGGGGCCGCCGAGGTCGTGGATTCATTTTTTTACGTCCGGGGTGGATGACCCGGCGCTCCACGTCCAGGCGCATCCCGGTCCGCTCACGATCCCGGGTCTGCGTATTCTGGGAACGGATCCGTCGCTGAAGACTTTCGTGGGGCGGCTTCCGATGACGCTCCACCGCTATGATCTGGAGTCCGTTCCCCAACCGCCGGCGGCGGTGCCGGTGACGTTCTCGCTGCGTTGTTTTGATCTAGCGACCGGGGTGGAGGTGGCCCTGGTCCAGCCGACGATCCAGGTCACCCGGGAGATTCCCGCGGTTTCGCCGATCCTGGCGGGGGAACCGGCGACGGACGACTGGGTGCAGACCCTGCCGTTCGAGCCCGTGCCCGGATCGTTGATTGATCCGCTGGCGAGCTATGCCCTGGAAGTCACCGTGGTGACCGGCGAACCGGACGGAACCACCGTGCCTTCGATTCCGGCGTCGACGGTCTCCGGCGGCGATCGATTGTTGAAGCTCAGCGGACGGCTGCGCTTTGGTGCCGTGGAAGCCACCTATGCCGGGTTGGCGAACGATCCCCAGCTGACGATGGCCCGGAACGGGGTTGGCGTGCTCACGGCGCAGTTGGCCCCGATGGGGGGCCTCGTGGCGGCGTCGCCCTCGCGCACCTTCGGCGATGGCACAGCATTGGGGGTCGAACTGGATCCCGCGTCCGGCGACGCGACGGTTGTGTCGGGATCGCTTTCGTTGAGCACGGCCGACACCGACATCGCGGTGGTGGGTGGGCTGCGGGTGGTGCGGGGGGTGATCCGGTTGGAGCCTGGTGGGGCGATATTGAAGTCCGGGGGCGTGATCCTGCCGGCGGGATTCGGCGTATCCACAAGCCAACGCTCCCTGCGCCACCAGCCGGGGCTTGAGTTCGTCGATGAACGATTGAACCCGGACCTCACGCTGGCGTTCTCGAAGAAGGAGTTCCTTCCGCCGGCGGGGACCTATTTTTATGCGGTTTGCGACCGGCTGCCGCTCCGGTTCCGGACAGACTCGATCATCTGGGTGGTGGAGCGGGGAACCTTCGAGTTCAGGCAGGTGCCGACCGGTGATCCGGCGGATCCCGAAGGCCCGACGTTGGTGCGGCATTTTCAGCAGGAGGCGCTCTCCGCGCTCCGGCCGTTGCTTAAGGATCCGTCCGCTGCGGATCGAGCGGGCACGGACGCGATGCTGACGCAGGTGACGGGCCTGGGACCGGTCTTGGTGGGGGTGGGGCTTGGGGGTGGCGCGGAATTGAGCGTCGAACTCGATCTGGGCGGGGGCGAGATGCTCACCCACTTCCCGGAGGGCGTGCGCCTCACCTGGACGCGTGGACGCCTTCGGATGGAGCGCAATGTCGTTCAGGGCAACAGCTACCTGGAGTCCAACAACCCCATCACCGTCACCTATCGCCGGGATTGCGTGGGCGATTGCGGGCCGACCTCGGGTCCGGGGCAGTTTGTGTTTTCACCGGCTGACGACCGTTATCGCATCACCCAGGATGGCGGGTTGCAGGCGGACGGACGCCTGATCGCCGAGCGGCTGCGCTGGGGCACGACGGAATTGAAGGGCGGCGGGTCGCCACCCGAGGGCGGATTTCCGTATGCCCACCAGACGGGGCAGTGGTTCGAGGGGGCGTTTCATGCCGCCGGCGGGTGGATGGCGGGGGACCAGGCCAAGACCGTGGACGAGGAGAAGCTTTCCCAGGCCCTGCTGCTTAGCGGGGTGCTTGGGGATGGGACTTATGAACGTCCCGGGGACGACGGCTATCGCGCGGGATTCGCGGATTATCCCGGCCTGAACCTGCGCGTGGGGGCGGTGGCGAAGACCGGGCGAAGTGTGCTCGCGGGCATTTCGACGCCCGACTATCCACTCAAGGCGCGGAACAAATACTACGTCCGGGCCAGCGGGGTGACCGGCATTCACGAAGCCCAGAACCTCATCCCGAGCAATCTGAAGCTCTATGACTTCGACGTGCAGCTCGACGGCTTCCGCCTGGCGTTCCGGGACAGCCTGAACGTGGAGTCCAAAACCGGAGGCTCGGTGCACGTGCCCAGTCCGGTGGCACCGCCCGGGTTCGATCTCGACTTCAAGGAACTCCGCTTCGAGTGCCGCGGTCAACCGGGCCGGATGGGCCTGGCGACCGAGGGCGAGGTGAAGTCGCTGACCTATTGGCGCACCGACATCATCCCGCTGAGCCTCGAATTCATGCAGCCGCTGGTGGGCAATTGTCCGAGCGTGTCCGCGGGCTTTCTCAAGGTGGGTGTGGAGACACGGTTTCCCAGTGTGACACCCCAGAAGCTCCACGCCTCGCTGGGCTTCATGGCCAACGGCAATCTCGTGACCCGCGCGAATCCGCTGTCGACGGGCCTCGATCTCGACAGCCGCTTCACGCTCCCGCCCAACCTGGAACTGGTCGGGGCCGGCGGTGTTCCGTGGCAGGTGACGGTGGTCGGTCGGGCCTATCTCAACAACCCGATCCCCGGCCAGCCCAACCCGAGCGGTGCACCGACCCCGTACACTCCGACGCCGGCGGATTATCGTCGTCCGGACCAGGGATTCCTCACCTTCCCGGCCACGTTGAATGTCCCGTGGTTCGAGGATGTGAAGGTGCAGTTGCACGTCAGTTCGTCGTCCGCCGCGAACGAGAACAGCGCCATCCACATGACTGATGGCGAGGGCTGGCGGGAGGGGGGACGGACCTATTTCTCGGACAAGTTCTTTGATGCCGATCACCTCGGATTCCCCGCCGCCGCAGCCGATGCTCGGGGTGCGCGGATGACGGTGGACGAGTACCGCAACGGCGAGACCCCGGAGTTCAATCCGCGGGCGCGGCGCAAATGGCTGGGGGTGGTGGACTTTGATTTTCCGCTGCTTTGGGACGGCACCCAGCGGCGGTTCCGTTCGAAGACCCAGACCGACAGCCTGGTGGTGTTGGGGGGCGTGGATCGCCAGGTCCAGTCGCTTTCGCCCAGCACCGCGGAGATCACCTTCGGCGTTCAGCTGGCCATTCCCCGCGTCAACGCCCAGAGCCTGGCGGCGGCGGTGAAGGAAGGGTTGCAGGACGCCGTGGCTGGCGCCCTGGCCAACGCCTTGTCCGCCGAGGTGAAGAACCGCCTCGCTGGCGGGCTCGGCGGCCTGGATTCCCTGCTGGCCGAACGCCTCGAATCCCTGGTCACCGATCCGATCCACGCCTCGGTGGGCCCGGTGGTGGAGGCCCTGCTCGCCGGCGCTTCTCCGGATTCGCAGATCGCGGCGCTGGAGACGGGGTTGAAAGCGCTTCCGGACGGCGGGTTGACCCAAGGCATCCAGGATCGCCTGGGGACTGGCGTGGGCGCGATTGATGCCGCCCTGGAAATGCTGGGTGGCGACGGGAACCGGCCCATGGTCGGGCGGCTGGTCCGGGAATTGTTGAAACGATCCGGGGTTCCTGGCGCGGCCGATTTGTCCGAGGCCGTGGTGTCCGGGGCGCTGGCCCAGGCCTTGCCCCGAATCGAACCTGACCTCGCCCAGGCCCGCGACGTGCTTCTGCGCGTGCGCACCGTTCTGGCCCGTGCCGGGGAGTCGTCCTCGAAGCTTTCGGGCCAGGTGCGGACCGCGTTTGTGGACACGGCGCCGTCGCTGGGACTGGCGGCGCGGCGGGCGATTGACGACGTGAAGGTGGCGATGGCGGATCATGCGTGGTCGGTGGCGGATGAAGCCGGTCGCCGGGCCCGGCTGCGTCGGTTGGTGGCTGAGCGGGTTCTGGCCAGCGACACCGTTCCGAAGGTTCAGTTCCTGGTCCGCCAGCATGTTCAGGATGCCAACGAGGCGTTGCGCGCGGCCCTGGATGACGTGTTCGGTCAGGTCAACCATCTGGTCCGGGAGGTCATCACCACCGCGGTCAAGAATGGCTCCGAGGAACTCGCGAATGTGCTCGCGGAAAATCGGAGTCCGGCCGCGGGCGAAATGGGAACCTCCAGTGGCGGCAGCGGAAAGCTCGCCGGCCTGAACCTCGAAGGGTACGCCCAGATCAACGACGAATCGCTGCGGGTGCTGGATATCAACGGCAAGTTCGAGTTCAACGTGCCCGACTCCCTGAGGGTCCAGGCGCACCTGCGCATCCAGGAATACGACGCCAACTCACCGCCGTCGGGATGCCGCCCGGCCGGGGTGGCCGCCGCGGTGGTCCAGATCGATGCCAAGGCTGAATGCGACTGGATCGGGGCCTCCGGAACCATGGTCGAAGTGGGCGCGAAGTTCTCCCTCCAGGACGGCAAACCGATCGGGTTCGACGGCTACTTCGGTCTGCAAGGCGACATCCGGCTTGGCCCGGTGGTGGTGAGCGAAGCGCGTCTCATGGCCGGCTTCGGCGGATTCAAATCCCCGGCCGGCGACGTGAATCACTGGGCGTATATCGGGGCCAAGGTGCGCGGACGCTTCAACGCCTACGAAGCCGGGGTCGGGCTCTTCTTTGGACGCACCTGCGACGCCGCGGTGATCCGCATGATCGATCCCGATGTCGCCAAGGTGCTGGAAAAGGCGGTTGGCCGCGATTCGGGACCCATGACCGGCGTCTACTTTTACGGTGAGGCCTGGATCCCCATCAACGAGGTGTTCGGCATTCCCTCGACCTGCCTCTTTACCGTGCGCGCCACGGCGGGCGCGGGATTCTTTGCGTTCCTCCACGACAACGGAGCCGCCACCATCGGCTGCAAACAGAAGTTCGGAGCCGACGGCCGGTTGCTCTGCATTTTCGGCATCAGCGGGGAGATGCGGATCATCGGCGCCCTCACCACGCCGGGTCAGCCCACCCCCGCCACCGGTGCCCCGGCGAAGGACGGCCTGTTCAATCGCGCCGACCAACCCGACACCTCCAAGGGATCCTTCGTCCTCTACGGCGCCGGCGAGTTCGCGGCCGAACTGGGGATCTGCCCGTTCTGCATCGAGCTCAGCAAAAGCGTCGGCCTGATCTGGACCATCGGCGGTCCGAACGCCGGTCTCGACATCGAATTCTAAGCCCGCCCATGAACGTCCTCCGTCTCCTCGGTTGCCTCCTGTTGGCCAGCGCCCTCCGGGTCGCCGCCCAGCCCGTGCCCGATGCCCTGTTCACCGCCGGCACCACCGCCGTTGATGCCACCGGTCGTCCCTGGGCCTATCTCGCGTTTCAGACCACCGACGACCGGGTATT
>CAYZAE010000053.1:27614-37285 GCA_964476125.1 uncultured Verrucomicrobiota bacterium
GGCGATGGGGACACCGAGACCCTGGGATTGCTGCGGCTGCTGGGGCAGACGCATCCGACGGTGAAGATGGCGTTGGGCGAAGCCTGGGCGGGGCCGCTCGATGTCGCGCCGGGGCTGCCGGTGACGTTCGAGGTTCGCGAGGTTCTGCCGGGTGCGGCGGGTGCAGCGGGCGGGGTGGTGGGACGTGTGACCCTGACCTCCGGCCAGCCGGTGATGCTCCCCGCGCCCGGCGCGCCGTTGCAGGTTCCGGACCTTTCCCCGAAGGGCGATCTCAACATCAAGCTGCGGTGGGGGCAGGGGGATGAACTCCGTCGCCAATCCCCGCTCGGCAACGGATTCACCGTCTGGCGCATGCTGCGAAGTGTCGCCGCCGCCCGTGGGGTCGAGGCCACGGCCCCGGGTCTGGAGCAGTTGCAGGGATGGCTGCGGGCGGGGGAAGCCACCCGGGTCACCGAGGGACCGGTGTTCGTGTCCCGGATCCTTTCGCTCGCCGAAGCGGCGGATCTGAGAACCGACGCCACGAATTACTTCCTGGTGGATGACGGCAACCGCTATCGCCGGAACGCCGCGGGTCAGGACATCGACGACCCGATCGTCGAGGGAACGGAGTACACGTACTTTGTCTGTGCCCGGGATCTGCTGGGCCGTGATGGGCCGCCGTCGGCCCCTGGTCACGGTGTGGCCTGCCGCACCCTGCCGCCTCCGATTCCGGGGGGACTTCGCGTGGAGAATGTCTGGGAGCCCAACGCCGTCGCGGGCACCCAGTCCTTCCAGTTCCTCTGGAATGCGAACCGGAACAACGCCCGGGACGTGACGCATCACTACGAGGTCTACCGGGGCACCAACCTCACCCAGCTCCAGAGCGACGCCGCCAAGGCGCTGCTCGTGCCCGTCTCGGGCCAGCTCGTGCACGGCGCGGACGGCGAGACCCTGTCGTTCGTCGACACCGCCCCGGAGGTGTTGACCTCCGAGTTCGGTCACACCTTCTGGTACTCCGTCCGGGCGGTGCACCTGTCTCCGTGCGGGCCGATCCAGTCGGATTTCGCCGCGCCCGTGCTGATCGCCCGCCGCCAGCGTGAAGGTCCGCCCGCGCCCCGCGGCCTGGTGGATTTCGGTTGTCACCGGGCTTCGGTGATCGTGGCGGGCCAGGAAAACGTCGGGGACCCCGCGCTTCCTCCCAATGACGGTTTGATCCGGGTCCGGATTCTCTGTCGCCGACTCGATCCCGGCATCGCTTCCGTCGATTTCTCGGTGCGTCTGGACGGCCGGGACACCGATCTTGGGCGACACGTGTACGCGGCGGAAGGGGAGTGGGTGGTGGCGGACTACGAGATTCACCGCAATGAACTCGCCGGCCGGCCGCTCACGGTGATCTGCCAGGCGACCTCCCACACTGGAGCCCTGAGCAATCCGCGGGCGCTGGTCATCGACCACCTGACCTCCGAGGGACGGCGTGAGGTCACCTTCCAGGCGCGCACTTTGAGCGACGGCGATCTGGTTCCTGGCGAACCCTTCTCCGATGAACTGCTGGAACCGCCGGTCTCCGTCCCGGTGGCGACCACGACGGAAGGTGCGGCGATTGCGGTACGATTGGACGCCTTCAATGGCCGCAATGCCGTGGTCGAGGTGTCGCCCCTGGTGGCGGCAGTATCAAGGTACAGCCGAGCC
The DNA here is from genome assembly GCA_964476125.1 of uncultured Verrucomicrobiota bacterium. Lineage (GTDB taxonomy): Bacteria > Verrucomicrobiota > Verrucomicrobiia > Limisphaerales > CAIMTB01 > CAIMTB01. The sequence goes on from CAYZAE010000053.1 coordinate 29,283, forward strand.
GGACACGGGACCGTCCGCGAGGGATCGCTTCCCTTCTCGATCGCGCCGGTGGCGGCGGGTGCTTCCCAGCCACTCCTCGGGGGGCGTGTTTATCCGATCCGGGAATTCGGCGGCGCGGCCTGTGTGGACCTCGCCTACAACCCGTCCACGGGCAGGGCGGGCAAACTCGGGGTGACCTTGTTCACCACCCCGCGCACGGCCGAGTACCGGTTGTTCCGACGCATCAATGAGGGGCCGTACACCCTGGTGGCGGACGGCGGCGCGGCCTTCGTGGAGGGAACTCTCAATGTCGTGCGTCGCGAGGACGACGCCCTGCCGGCCACCGACTGCACGATCTGTTACTACACCCAGATGGTGGATCGGGACGGCAACGCCTCGGCGCTGGTCCGGTTGGAGCCCTGCATCGAGCGCCGTTCGCCCACGTTGCCCAAGCCGAACCTCGCCCCGCCGGAAGCGGTCGGGACGGCGGCCAGTGCGGGCATGAAACTGACCTGGATGTGCTCGCCGCAGGGCGTCGATCGGTTCCTGATCACCATCAAGGCCAAGGGCGGTGCGGCCGCGCAATCGGCGCTCGAACGCGGTTCGGCCTTCACCCTGACCGCGCCGCTGGCGGCGCGGATCGTACAGTACGTCAGCGCGGGCGGCGATGTGGCGCGCGAGACGACCACCCGCGCGGAAGGCACGTCGGGGCAGGCCTCCGGTTCGGACCGCGCGCAATGGCTGGGTCTGCCGGGCGGCGCGGTGTCGTTCCAGAAAATGATCCAGACCTCCACCTTCATGACTCCGATTCTCGGGCAGAACTACCCGGCCACACCCCCGTTCACCGCGGAGTTCAAGGTGCAGCCGGGCACGGTTTACGTGGTGCATGTGCAGGCGGTTCGTGGACCGATCCTCGGCGGCCAGGGACGTGGACCCGCGAGCGGCATGTATGAATTCAAATGGGAGGATCCTTCCCGGCCCGAACCGGCGGTGGCCTGGCCCGCGCGTCCGTTCGGACCCGTGACCGTGGATTCGCAGGTGCAGGCGGAGGAACTCAAACCGGTGCTCTGGCCGGCCTCCCTCGACGGCCAGAAGCCGGTGGGGATCCGGGTTGCGGTCCTGCCCAATGCGAAGGGTGAGGACTTCGTCATGGAGGGTTCCGAGGTCGTGTTTGCTCCGGCCCCCGACAGCCCGATGTACCGCCGTCAGGATCCCAATGCCCACTGGCTCGGGGGCCTGGGGGATGGCGTCAACGCCGTTCAAGGGGTGGTGCTTTACCGGCGGCAGGTGGCCAACACGCTGTTTCCCTCGGTGCCTGGCGAGACCGTCCAGGTCTCGCCCCTGATCCGGAAGATTGCCTGGATTCCCACCTCGCTTAAGGACGGCCGGAACGGCGCACGGCTGATCGATCCCTACTTCGCCCTCAGCATGATCGCGCCGCGACCCGACGTGCCCGGGGATCACGGGGCGCTGAACCTCTGGCTGCTCGACAACCAGGGGGTCGTTGATGGCGCCCGTTACCACTACTACCTCGTCTGCCTCGGGACCGACGGAGAGATCCGCCGCACCCTGGACGCCGGCTTCTACGGACCGCGGTGAACTTTTCCCCCATGAAACTCCTTCTGACTTCGCTGCTGCTCGGGGTGCGAATGGCCGCGTCCGTTGCGTCGGCCGATTGGATCACCGAGACGTCCCTCGAATTCGCCACGACCGGGCGTTTCCAGCCGGGCTCGGTGGGCTCGGATCTTCTGGTGGTCGACAAGGCCACGGGCCTGGCGCGGATCGGACTTCGATTCCCCGACGGCCTACGCTGGATCGATCAGGCCACCGGCCTCGATGGCGTCACGGGACTGACCACGATCCGGAACGGGGCCGAGGATCGGATCGCGATGACGTCGGAGTCCTGGAACGCCATCCAGTTCGTGAGTGTGGGCGCAGCGCCCGTGACCCTCCCGTCTCCCGTCGTGGGGCCGCGTGGACTGATCCGATTGTCCACCGGGCACGCCGTCGGGGCCGTGGTCGAGGACATGCTGGGGTTCAGTTCGCTGGGGACTCTGGCGGAACCGGGTCGGATCGGGGCGATCACCGAGACCGGGGTCGTCCTTTTCGAATCGGGTTTGCCAGGCCGCATCGAAACCGGGCAATCGCTGGCGGTGGGGCCCTCGCCCGCGGTTCCGGTGGTGGTGTCGGTTCGCGAGGCAACGCTGCGGGTGGATCCGGTCGATCGCGCGGGGGTGTCCGCGGATGGCTTCGCCGTGTCCGGTCCGCATGCGGCCGGGTTGTTGTGGGCGGCCGGGGGCCCGGAGTTGTTCGTGGTGCCGAAGTCGGGGGGGACGTTAGAGCAGCATCGACTCTCCGGGGTCGCGGTTGGGGGCGGTTTCCAGCGCGCTTCGGGCGTGGCCTCGGCGGTGGCGCATCCGCTGGCCGAGGCGGTGGTGGGCCTGGACACCGTCCCGTTCACCGATCCCGCCCATCCCGAAGTGCGTTGTCTGGTCGGTCTCCGGTTCGCCTCAACGCCGGACACCCTGCGCTTGTACCGGGTGTTGTCCGGCCCGCCGTCGATGGAGTTGCTGACCGTGGTGGATCCGCCGGCCGGGGAGTCGTTCGCGGCGGTGGTGTCGGTCGGGGGCGAGTTTGTGGTGCTGGGCGGGGCCGGAGGTCGGATCGGTTCCTGGCGCCGCTTTTCCCAGCCATCCCCCGGGCGTACGCCGGTGGAGGTTGGATCCGGGACCCTGCCGGCGCTTCGTCCACGTTCGGCGCATCCGAACTTGTTTCGTTTAGATCGCGACCCGTTCCTCGCGGCGAATGCCGTGTTCCAGGGCAGCGGGGCACGGCCCGATTGGACGGGCGTTGGGCCCGCAGGCGCCTGGGCGGAGACCGACGGCGGGGAGATCACCGGGCTGGGTTCGCCCCAGGCCCTTCCCGCGGACCCGCTGCCGGGGGTGGTGCTGGGCAACCAGTTGCTCCCCCAAGCCAGCGTGGCGGGGTTCGGGGCGGTGTCAGCCGTGCCCCGGGGCGTGGTGCAGTTCGGACCGCCTCCGGGCATTTACGGGACGCTGCCGGCCGGACAGCGGTTCGGAGTGACGCTCTCCTCGGCCGCGGTTGGGGAAGTCCTTCGGTATCGGCTTGGGGACGGATCGGGCTGGCGGACGTATGAAACCGATCGACCGGTTTCCCTGGAAGGCGACGGCGAGATCCAGGCTTACGCGGAGGATCCGTTCACGGGCGCACGATCGGCCGTGGCCACGGGGCGCTACACCTTCCGCGAACTCCCGATTCCCGGAGCCACACCTTTCGTTGATGCCGACGCGGATGGTCTCGGGGACGACTGGGAACGGGCGATGGGCATCGGGGATCCCAATTCGGATACCGACCGGGACGGCGCGAACGCCCTGGCGGAGTATGTCGGGGGCACGGATCCCTGGGATCCCAACAGCCGTCCCGCGGGTGGACCGGGGCCTGTGGCGGAGATTCAGAGGGCGGTCGTGCAGGACGGGCGCATCCAGCTTTCGTGGCCGGCCGAACTGCGGGGTTACACGTTGGAAAGCAGCACCGACATGCGGGTGTGGACCCCGGTCGTGCCCCAGCCGCAGGACAATCGCTGGAGCGAAGCGGTCGAAGGCGTGGGCCGTTTCTTCCGCTTGCGAGGGCTCTGAGATTCCAATGGGGTCGCGTCTAAATTGTTGACTAATCTCCCAAAGGCTGCCGCCCGCTGAACGCGGGCGGGGTTGTCGCAGCGCGACAACCGCTACCAACACCTTCGGGATGGACGGGAGATCTGACCCCGACCACTGAGCAAGGTCTGGCCTTCCGAGGCCGGGCCGGCAGACTGCGGGCATGCCACGACGCTGGATCCTGTCCGTTCTGATGCTGGCGGTGTTCCGTGCGTCCGGCGCGGAGTCCGGATCGCCTCCGGCATCGCCATCGGATTGGATCGGCCGCCCGCCGCCGCCCCTTCAAGTGGCGCGCTGGATCAAGGGCGAACCCTTCACCCGCTTCGGCGAGGGACGGGTGGTGGTGGTGGATCTGTGGGCCACCTGGTGCGGTCCGTGCAAAGCCGCCATTCCGCATCTCACCCGCCTGAAGGCGGATCACCCGGGACAGGTGGAAATTCTGGGCATCAGCATTTCGGAACAGCAGAAGAACCCGGAGGACACCGCGTACCTCGAACGTGTGCGCCAGTTTGTGGAGAAGCAGGGCGATCGCATGAACTACCGGGTCGCGGCGGACACTCCGGATCGGCGGATGCACTCGACCTGGTTCAAGCCTGCGGGCACGGGTGGCATTCCCACCGCCTGGATCATCGATGGACGCGGGCAGGTGGCGTGGATCGGCATCGGGGATCCGCCCGTGGTGACGCGGATTGTGGAGGAATTGCTGGCCGGCACCTTTGATGCGCGGCGCGAGATGGAACGGCAGCGGCGGGAGGAACAGGAATCCAAGGCCCGGGCGGTGGCGGACGCGGCGGCGGCGCGCGCGCGGGATCCCGGGGGGAAGGACAAGTTCCCGGGGTACCGGGCGGCGATGGAGCGCGGGGACAAGACGGCGGCCCTGGCGGCGCTGGACGCGGCATTCGCCACTGACGCGACGTTGGAGCCCTCCGGCCCGTACCAGTGGAAGCTCATGCTCCTGCTCCAGCGCAACAAACCGCCGGAGGTGAATGACTACGCCCGCGAGCTGATGCGGAAGTATCCGGACAACGACGACGTGGTGGGTTTTGTGTCGGCCGTCATTGTTGCGACCAGTGAGGACGAGCCGCGATTTGACCCGGTCCTGGCGCTGGATTCGGCGCGCAAGGCGGCGGCCTTCGCCAAGCCGGACAGCCGCTGGCAGCAGTTCACCCGCTGGCGGCTGGGCTGGGCTCTTTATCACCAGGGAAAGAAGGAGGAGGCCCTCGCGCAGATGCGCCTCGCGCGGGAGGGCGTGCGAACCCTCAAGGATCGCCATGACTTCGGGACGCTTGGGGACGAATGCGACGAAGCCCTCCGGCTTTTTGCGAAATGACTGAAAACCCAGCAAAACCCATGGAACGGACCAGCCGACGCCGGTTTTTGGGCACCACCAGCGCTGGAGCCGCCACGGCTTTGGGTGCCATTTCGGGAATTTCCGCAGGGCCCGTTCGAGCGGCCGAAGCTGGGCCGCGGATCCGGATCGGCCAGCTCGGGACCTCCCATTCCCACGCGGCAGGAAAGCTGGAAGCCATCCGTTCCCTGCCGGACCTGTACGAGTTGGTGGGCGTGGCGGAACCACTGGCCGGACAGAAGGAGAAAGTCGCTGCGCAGCGAAGTTATGCCGGGGTTCGGTGGTGGAGCGAAGAGGCGCTGCTGGCGGACAGGTCGGTGGAAGTTGTCGACGTGGAGACCACGCTCGCAGATTCAGCCCGGGCGGCGCTCGCCTGCGTGCAGGCGGGCAAACACGTGCATCTCGACAAGCCGGGGGCGGCAGTCCACGCGGAGTTCCGATCCATGCTCCTCCTGGCGGAACAGCGCGGGTTGACGGTGCAGATGGGTTACATGCTGCGTTACAACCCTGCCTTCGAACTGCTGTTTCGCGCCCACCGGGAAGGGTGGCTGGGGCGGATCACTGGGATCGAGGCGTCGATGGGCAAACTGGCCGATGCCGCGATGCAGGAGGAACTGGCTGCGTATCCCGGGCATGGGATGTTCGAGCTCGCATGCCATCTCGTCGACGCGGTGGTGCATCTGCTTGGGGCTCCGTCCGAGGTGCATTCCTTCAGTCGGCCGACGGGATTGGCGCGGGAAGGATTGCCGGATCACCAACTGGCGGTGCTGGAGTATGCGCAGGCGCTGGTGACGTTGCGGTGTCATCACGGGGATCCGATGGGTGGTCCCCACCGGCATTTCCAGGTCATCGGAACGCGTGGCGCGATGGAGATCGAACCGTTGGAATCGGGGCAGGGCGTGCTTCGGCTGATGGAAGCGCACGGGGAGTTCCGCAAGGGAGAGAACCGTCTGGCGCTCGACGTTCCCCGGAGCCGGTACGCCGGTGAGTTCCGGGACCTGGCGCGCGTCGTTCGGGAAGGTGGAAAACTCGTGTGGTCCGCGCGTCACGACATTGATGTCCACGCCACCGCACTCCGGTGTGCCGGGCTGCGTTTGGAAGGCTGAGTTTCCGTTTGAACTCGTCGAGGAACGGGCGACACGCTCGCACCACAATGCGCATTCGCCCCTTTCTGACGGCATGCCTCGGGTTGGTATCCGCAGTCCTTGTGCATGGTTTGCCCGCCGGGGCGGCGGCGGCCTCGGGGGTTCGGGATCTGGCCCGGGAGCGCATCGGGGCGGAGTACCCGTCGTTGTTCCGGATCTACACCAACCTCCACGCGCATCCCGAGCTTTCGTTCATGGAGACGAACACGGCGGCATTCGTGGCCACGGAACTGCGGGCGCTTGGTTTCACGGTGACGGAGCAGGTGGGGAACACCGGAGTGGTCGGCGTGCTGACCAACGGTGTGGGGCCCACGGTCCTGGTGCGGGCGGACATGGACGGCCTGCCGATCCGGGAGAACACCGGGGTCCCGTATGCGAGCACCGACACCGTCAAGGACCTGACCGGAAAGGATCAGCCGGCCATGCATGGGTGCGCTCATGACAGTCATGTCACGGGGTTGGTCGGCACGGCCCGGGTGTTGACCACGCTGAGGGACCGCTGGTCCGGCACCCTGGTGATGGTGGCGCAACCGGCGGAGGAGATCGTGGCGGGGGCGCGGGCGATGTTGGCGGACGGACTCTACACGCGTTTTCCGAAGCCCGACTTTGCGATCGCGCTGCATACCACGTCGATGCTCCCCGCTGGGGTGATCGGGCATGGGGAAGGACCTTTTCTGGCCAGTGTGAACTCCATGGACATCCGGGTGCGCGGGGTTGGGGGCCATGGTTCGGCGCCGCACACCACGAAGGATCCGGTGGTGCTGGCCGCCCAGATCGTGCTCGCCCTCCAGACCATCGTGAGTCGCGAAATGAAACCGGGTGTTCCTGCCGTGGTCACGGTGGGAACCATTCACGGCGGATTGAAGCGCAACATCATCTCCGACGAGGTGAAGCTCGAGCTCACCCTGCGGGCCTTCGACGACAAGGTCATGGCGCAGTTGGTGGCGGCCATTCGGCGGCAGTGCGATGGCCTCGCGCGCGCGGCCGGCCTGCCCGCGGACCGTCTGCCTGAGATTTCGATGACCCCGGAATCGGTTCCGGTCACCCGGAACGAATCCGGACTTTCCCGGCGGCTGTCGAAGGTGTTCACCGAGTGGTTCGGCGCCGAACGCACGAAGGTTCAGGAACCGATCATGGGCGGGGAGGATTTCTCGGAGTTCGGCCGTCAGGGTGTGCCCATCTGCATGTGGTGGGTGGGGGCGACGGATCCGGCGCGGATGGCGGAGAGCGAACGCACCGGGGTGCCGGTGCCCTCGAATCATTCCGCCACCTTCGCCCCAGTCCCGGAACCGACCTTGAAGACGGCCGTGGAATCCCTGGTGGCCGCCGTCCTGGATCTGCTCGGGCGCGCCGAGCCGGGAAAACCGGCGGCGGAATAGCCGACCGTCGGTTGGGGACGGTGGCGACGGTGGGGAGGCGGTGCGCCCGCGCTGGCTCACCTGATGCGGCTAGGGGGTCGCGGTGGGGAGGAGTTCCCGCACGAGACCGTCGGCGCGGTAAACCTGGCGCAGGGCGGTGAGGATGGCCCGGGAATCGACGGAGACGGCCCGTCCATAGACCTCCTCGTAGGCGTATTCGAGGACCAGCGACTGCAGGTTGCCGTCGAAGATCAGTCCCACGAGCTCCCCTTTGCGATCCACCACCGGGCTGCCGGAGTTGCCGCCGATGATGTCGGCGGTGCTGATGAAGTTGTAGGGGGTGTCGAGTGCGAGTTCGGATTTCCGTTCGGTCCAGGCGGGGGCGAGGTGGAACGGGTCGCGGTAGGACTGGCTGGCGGCGCGTTCGTAGAGTCCGGCGAAGGTGGTGAACGGCGGGATGAGCTGACCGTCCTCGTGCAGTCCCCTCACGAGGCCGTAG
>CAYZAE010000054.1:0-37164 GCA_964476125.1 uncultured Verrucomicrobiota bacterium
CGTGAGGGTTTCATGGGTTATCTCTTTCTTCGAGTGCTGCCTGGTCAATCGGGGAAATGCCGCGCCACGATTTCGACGGTGACGGAGTGGATTTTTTTGTTGAGGTTCAGCACGTAATTCTCATCCACGTGACCCATGCCCCCGAAGAGGAGTTGGGTCTTCCTCTTGATGAGCATTGGCCGTGCGGTGGTGTCCGGGTTCATCTTCTCCAGCATCGCGTCGTCCAGGTCGACGGGGCTGGTCTGCCAGACGCGGACTTCGTGGCTATTGCGGAACTGCGCGGTGGAGTGGCCGTTGCGTTTGAGAGCCATCGCCAAGGGCGACTTGGAATTCTGCAGCACCGAGCCGTAACTGTGCGCGCTGTTCGTGACTTCACTGGATCCCCGTCATGCCTGCGGAATGGTGGAGGTTGCATTCCCATTTCTTCGGGAATAGGAACGAGATCTGGAAGCGCAAGCCCCAGTCCGGCCCGCCGCTCGGAACTTCGGCGTAATGGCGTCCACGTAGTTGAAGAGCCAGGGGTTGTTCGCCTGGAACTTCGATTGCTCTGAATTCAGATCCAGTTTTCTGACTCCGTTCAGTCCTAGAACAACAGGGCCAGCTTGAACCAGACGAAGTCACCTTCCATGCGCTTGTTCGTATCAAGCTCTGGAAGCCACTTCAGTTCAGTCACCAGATCGGTGCTTTCGCCGAGCTTGTGGGCATAGGAGACTACGGGACCAATGCCTGCGGTCCTTCCTTCGAAGTCCCCGAGGCGCGCGCCCGAGCCGCTATCACCACTGATTTGTTCGTAATAGAAGGCGTTCGCACCAACGCCGATGAATCCCCCCAACAGGGGCAGGTGTTGTGCGAGTGTGGCGTCGAAATGAAGCGAGGTTCCGCTTTGATAATCCGTTGCTTCGTTCGTGGTGTTGAAATCCACGCCCGCGTACACGCTGATCTCCGTGCCGATCTTGCTGCTCAACCAACTCGCCATGACGCCCGGCTCGAAGGTCCAATAGTTCTTTCCGACATTGGCCAGCCGCCCTTGCTCATAATTGCCGGTGGGCGCATAGATTCCGAGGCGGGTGTCCAGCTTCAGATCCGGCAGGATGTCGGTCCATCCCAGCATGAACGGATACATGGTCAGGTCTCCGACTCCGCTGGCGGTATCACGTTGGCGGAACACGGGCCCCGGCACTCCGCCTGGACCGATTCGCTGGGCTTGACCTTCGACCTCCATCCATACGTAAGGCACGGCGACGCCAAACGCGAGTCCGGCGCCCAGAACCTCCCATGGGGCCTGATAGAGCGCGGCGACCGTGTTGGCATAGACGGTGGCGTCCACAGCGGAGGCGAGCAGGCCGCCGATCGGCAGGGCGCGGTTGATCGGTGCGCTGGCGTCGTAATAGGTGAAGCAGTTCAGTGCGGCGATGGCGCCGGGCTTGCCTGGGAAGGCGTCCACGAAAGACGCCGTCGCGCCGGGCAAGTAATGGGCGCTCCCGGCCTCTTCCGCGGTGGCGGTGGTGGCCAATACCATGCCGCAGGCGATGGAGGTGAGGAGGATGCTGTTGTTCATGGGGAGTGCGTGTTCAGATTCGAATGACCGGTTTCCGGGTCACCTGGCCACCGGGGCGAGGGGGATGTTGGCCGCCAGTTCAAGGCGAATGGCCAGGTCGAGGCGCGATTCCACCTGGGCGAACCTCAGGGTCTTGGTGGCCGGGAGGACTTTGCCGATTTTTCGGAGATGCGAGGCTCTCTTGGAAGCGAGTTCCTTCTCCAGCCTGCCAAGTTCAATGAGCATTGTCCTGGCGCGATCCTCCGGCATGTCCGGGTAGGATTTGGCGTATTCCAGCACGAGTTCAACAAGACCGCTGCCCACCTTGTCCATTTCGGCCCGATACTTATGGTAAAGAGGCCAAAACGCCTTGGACTCCGCCTCGTTCAACTGAAGCGCGTCTGAGACGAGCGCCTGCCGGTCTGCCTTGACCACAGTGCGTACGACTTCGATCGCGTCCTGGATGTTTTGCGCGGCGGCGGGCCGCACCGGCAGGCCGAGCCATCCGGCTGAAAGAAGAACGATCAAAAACTGGCGATAGGTTTTCATTGAGTGGGTGTGGTTGGGATTTGAGGGGGGCCGTGGTTGTTCTACTGCCTTCGGTAGCCGGAGTGCTCCACATTCACCTTGAGGTTCTTGCCCTTGGCGTCGAGGGCCACGCTCGAGGAATAGGTGGCATTGTTGTCGAGCGTTCCGAATCGCACATCGAGCGTCACCGGCTGTTTCTCGGAGTCGAGGTAGGTGGAGACCTTGGCTTCCAGGGGACGGTTGCTGGCGAGATCCACCTCCAAGGCGAGGGCGTCGCCGGCCTTGAGATAGTCGGAGAACGTCAGGCGGATGCGCTGATTGGGCAGCGGCTGGAGCGCCACCCGGCCGGCGTCCTTGGCCGCCTGAATTCTCGCCGGATCCGGGGGCAGGTAGAGTTTGACCAACTCGACCGCCTCTTTCATGTAACCTGTCAGCTCCTGCTTCTTGGATGCGGCGATGGCACCGCGCAGGCCGCGCTTTTTCTCCGCAGGCGGTGGCGTGGTGAGAGGTATCTTCTGCACCTTCCCGTCCGCGCCGTGATAACAGCGGTCCATCTGGCGCGATTTTTCTTCGCCTTTGAGGCTGACAACAGTGGTTTCGACCCATTCGTACTGTTTAAGGATGGCCTGGCTCGCGGCAAGGGAGGCTTTAAGAGCCACGACCCGTTCCTGAACGTTGGGTTGTTGAGCGAGGGCCAGGCCGACGGGGAAGATCAGCAGGACTGTCCTGGTAAGGTATCTAAACAGTGTTTTCATGATTTGGTCTGCGTCCGATGCGTTGAGGTTGTCCGATACTGGCGACGAGGGTTGTTCAGGGCTGGGTTGTTTGGGTTCCCCGATCTTCGGCTACCTCCGGCCGCCGCGGGAGCGGCTGCCACCGGAGTAACTGGAGCCGTAGGACTGGTATTGACTGGTTCGTTGGGCCTGCTGATTGCCTGACTGGCGGGCCAGCGCCTGTGATTCCAAGCCGCTCCTGCCCTGGTTGGAGCTGCTCGAAGCGTACGAAGTGCCGGGCAACGAGGCGGCATTCGCGGAACGCGGCTGTTGGGAGTAGGTACTCTGGTTCTGGCGGGCGGCCGTGGAACCGCTGCCAGAGGTGGAGGAGGATTGTGGCTTCGTCGCGGAGGGCTGCGGTTTGGGCGGGGTCTGCCAGCCGCTGCCCGAGTTTTGCGACCAGTTCCCGTTCGAATCCCTTTTGTATACCGTGTCTCCATTGCCGGCGTACACGTCACCCGACCCGCTCCTGGCGACCTTGCCCTGGCTGTTGGCGGTATCCCAGGAAGCCGCTCCCGATCCGGAGCTGGTTCGCACGGCGCTGGCGCTGCCATAGGCGCTGGACCGGGAGCCGCCCGCGACCGCATTGCCAGTGGTCGGGTTGTAGGCCGCGCCCCGACTGGCTGAACCGTAGGCGGTGCTGACTGAGCCGCCGGCAGCCCGGGCGCCGGTATAGGGATTGTAGGCGGCGCCCTGTCTTGCCGATCCATAGGGTGTGTTCACCGAACGGCCCGCCGCCGAGGTGCCGGTGTAGGGATTGTACGCCGCCCCCCGGGCGGCACTGCCATTTGGACCGTAGGCATAACTCGACCGGGCATAAGTCCCCGTCTTGGGATTGTAACTGGCCGTCCGCCCGGCCCCGCCGTAAGGGCCGTAGGAGACGTGGGCGGAGGCGTAGTAGCCACCGCCGCCATAGTGATACCGCGCGCCGCAGCCATAGGAATAATGGCACGGGGGCGGATAATGGTAGTGATCGTTGTTATTGGCGATCGCCGCGCCCACCAGCATACCCATGCCGAACATCAACACGCCGTTGGCCGCCACGTACTCGCCGCTGTAGCCTGAGGTCTGGCTGTAGACGACCGTCGTGGGAGTTGAACTCTGGACCACGACGTAGGTGACATTGTAATTCGGGTTCGAGGGCGGAATGGTGTAGATGGCCGGCGGGACGGTGGCGCAGTAGGCCCAGGGCCCGTTGGCGCTCGGTCCGGACAGCCATGCGCCCCCGTAACACCAGTAGTAAGCGCCGTTGACCAGAAAGACCTGGTTGGGCGAGTTGATCGCGTACTGGACCGCCGTGTTCTGGATCGGCACGAATTGCGGCGCGCCGCTGTAGGTCACCGTATCGGTGACTGGGGCGACCTGCACCGTCGTGCTGCTCGGGATGGAAGCCAGCAGTACGGCGTCCTGGGCGTCGCGCGTTCCCGGAACAGACGCCTTCACGAACGCCGCCGGATCGTTGTCGGGAATTCCCGCGAAATCCGGCGGCAGGTCCTGGCTGGCGGCCGTCCATGGTCCATTCAGGCTGCCGCCTCGAAACCACCGGCCGGCCAGCAGAAGGTAGAGTTTGCCATCGCCGGAATGAAGGAAGAGCACGCTGTCGGTGTTGTTCACGCGCAGCAGGCTCGTTCCCCGCACGGGCGTGTAGCTTGGTGCGCCGTCGGTCAGGATCATTTCGGAGGGCTCGGTCGTCACGAAGACGGCAGGCGCGACCTTGGCGGGGTTGCCGGGCAACCGCCGCCGTGCTTCGGCCCAATTCTCGCTGGCCGGCAGCGAATAGAGGGAAGGCGGAAGATTCCGAGCTGGAATCCACGGGCCCTTGAGGACGTCGGGCGCGGTCAGCCAGCCTTCGCCGTTGAGGAGGTAATACTGCCGGCTCCCGGCATCGTAGAGCACATCCCAGTTGGTGTTGAGCGCGAAGAGGAGGTCCGTGCGGTTGGTTTCCACGGGCTTGAACTGCGGTTCGCCCATGAACATCACGAGGATCGCCGGAGCCGTGCTGCTGAAGATCTTCGGCGGATCGAGGCTGACTTCAACCGGCTCCTGGATCGGGTGCGAGGCCGGATCGAGATAGGCGATGACCCGGTCCAGGGAGAGTGTCGTCGCCTGACCCGAGGGATTCAGTTGTTCGACCGCCTGGCGCAACTTGGTCAGTTCCTCCTCCGGCACGTTGGCAAACCGCAGTTCCCGCTTGAGTGGCACAATGGCGACGATACGGGCGCCATGATCCGTGACGGTGAGCGCATCCACCTCGGCCACGCCGAACTTTTCCTGCTTCGACACCCCTTTCACCGCGATGGCGCAGCGGAAGTGGAGATTGGTGTAGCCGCGCCAGGAATCCACCTGTGGCTGATAAACGGTGAGTTGTTGGTTGTCCTTCTTGAAGATGCGGGGCCATCCCGGATCGGGCGTGGCCCACGCGGACATGGCCATCGATAGCGCGACGACCCAAGGCAGAAAAAATCGACGGTTCATGAATCCTCCTGTTTTCCGCCTCATTTTGGCGACCTGATGTTGGAGCCCGTTGGATTGCGGAACAGGTGCGGGTATTTGCCAGAACTCACGGCGTGTACCAGATAGGCGATGTGTAGGCCCGCTCGGTGGTCGTCATCGGGACTTCCTTGGACATCTTCACGCCGAAGCGCTTCGCGTCGTAGGCCGTCCAGCTCGGCGTCGGGATCTCGATCACTCGGCCGTAATAGAAGGCCCGTTGGTTTGCGTCGAAATCCGGGTCCTTCCACACCGCGATCAACTCCGGCGAGCCGATGGTGTTGCTCCATGTGGCGTTTTGCACATCCACGGTGCTGCCAACCGATGTCTTGCACCGGCCATCGGCGCCGATCGGCCGTCCACCCGAGACGGCGACGTCGTAAATGCGCTCGTGGAGCTCGCCCTTGGCGTCCATCCAGCCCTTGACGACTTGAAATCGGTCGAGGTTTGCGCCGATGGGATCGCGCAGCGCGGCGACGAGAAACGTGGGTGCCTTGCCGGCGGGAGCCGTTGTGAGATCACCTCCCATTGGCACGCCTTTGCTGTAACCGATGGTCGCGGGGCTGCGAGACTCTGCGTCCTTCGCTTCGAAGTCCCATCCGCCGAAAAGGCGCACCGCCATGCGCGTTCCGGTCGTGGCGTAAGTCTCGCGCCGTTGCATGGCGTCGAAAATGGACTCACGCGTGTTTTCCTGGGCCCACACGGCGGCGTAGCCGGCGGCTTGTGTCTCCCAGCCCAGGATGGTCACGCCGGACTTCGCGTTCTTGATGAACGGATGCTCCCACCGTTGCGGACTTGGTTCGGCGGTCGCCAGTTTGCCGAAGAAATTGTCTTCCTCGATCGCGGGGATACCGATGTGCGCGTCCGTCGAGCCGATGAGACCAAACTTGAAGGGGTTGACGCCCAGTTCCGCCTCGAGCTTCAGTCCATTCTTGAAAGCCGAGCGCGCGTATTCGAACTCCAGCATTTCCTTCTTCTTGCGCACCGAGCCGTCGAGGTTGGCTTTGTCCCAACGGTAGAAATCCGCGAACTCGTCATTGGGTGAGAGGAAGGGATGCGTTTCGCCGTCGCCCTTGGTTTGGGTGACCTCGTAGAGCCGTTCCCATTTCGTGCGGGTGAGGGCGTAGTCTTTGTTGAACTTCCCACCGGAGATCGGATCGAGAATCGAGAACATGCGGCCGTTGGAGACATTGCCATTGTGCGAGATGGCCAACACACGGCCCCCGGTCTTTTCCTCATACGCGGCCATCCATTTCCAAAGATCGCTCGGATTGTCGCTGCCCAGCGGGGGGAAGGTTGTGTAGGGCTCGATCCGACTCGCCTTCGAAGCGTCGTCGCGGAAGATCACGTTGCGGTGCAGGTTGTTGCCGCCAGTATTCGAAGTCCATTCGTAGCCGATGAAGGCCGTGAAGCGCCCTGGTTCATTGGCCTGTTCCGCGGCTTGGATGGTCGCCTGCCACGCCGAGCGGTAGCCCGGGCTGCCCGGCAGATACTGCATCGTCGCGGGCATCTTCCCTGCACCGTAAACCGGTAGCAGCTCGTTGAAGGCCTCTCCAGCCTTACCTTCACGGATGAGTTCGAACCAGCGGCGCGCGGTCGGATCGGCCAGCACCTCGGGCTTTCCTCCGAGGAAGTCCGGCGCAAGGCCCATGAAATCCGAGTGATCCGCCACCACAAGAAAGTCGAGTGGACGCGACAGACGCACCCGCTGGCCCGTTGAGGAGGTCACCTCCTCGCCCCTGGCGAAGCGATACGCCTCCACCGGGCCGAGCCGGCAGCCGAACATGCCGGCGTCGAAGGACATCGAGGTGTGCAGGTGCGTGTCGCCGAAGAGCGGGCGCACCGGAAAATTGCGGCCCGCGTACGGCGAATACTGCGGTTTGGTCGGGTGGACCTTGGCGGCGGTTTCCTTGTCGAGCGTGCCGGCGTCGCCCGGGATGCTTTGCTGTGCCCAAGCGAGGAATGGAGTCGCAAGGAGACCCGCGAGAGCCGCGGTGTTGAGGGTGGTTTTCATGCGTTGTATGAGCTGGGGAACCTGGGATTCAATGTACTGGTTGGCCTGGATTGTCTTGAGCCTGCGCCGCGGTCGTCGCAAGGACGCAGGCGAGTGGAAAAATGAAACGACTCATGGGGTTCCAAGTGCTTTCGCTGGCCGTATTGGAAACGTCGAGGGTGGTTTCACCAAAGGGCCGTGGTGCGTTCGACGACCCAGAACATGGCTAGCCCGCCGACTGCATACGGCGGCACGAGCGGCGTCCAACGCGGAAAAGTGACGGTGGTGCGGCGGAGGATCGCGATGATGCCGAGCACCACTGCGACGAATCCAAGTTGGCCTGCTTCGACGCCGATATTGAACCCGAGCAGCGCCAGCGGGATGTCGTTCTTGGGCAGGCCGACTTCGCTCAACGCCCCGGCGAAGCCGAAGCCGTGCAGCAGCCCGAACAATCCCGCCACCAGCCAGGGGGCGCGCTCTGTCAGCCCGTGTTCGCCTCGCTGGCTGCGCACGATTTCTGCCGCGACGAACACGATGCTCAGCGCGATGACCGCCTCGACCGGCGCCGGCGGCACATGGATGACGCCGAGCGTCGTCAGCGCGAGCGTGAGGCTGTGTGCGAGGGTAAACGCCGTGATCGTCTTCACCAGCAAACCGACGCCGCGCACGATGAGCATCAATGCGAGCACGAAGAGGAGATGATCGATCCCAAGAAGGATGTGCTTCACACCAAGCGCGAAGAACCCGCTTGTTGCTGGGCCGGTGTCCGCCGAGGTCAGGGTGAATGACGGGGCATCCGGCCGAAGCAAGCGCGTGACGACGCGGCCGTCGGCAAATGCGATGCGCAGGAGCACGTCCACCATGGTTGCCTCGAGCCCATGCACCTTCACTTCGAGACCCTCCAACCCTCGTGCGCCCGTCCGGATCGTCCAGCGTCGCATCTCTGCGCCGGGCAGGTGTTCGACCTGGGGTGGCACCAGGGTTTGCACGTCCGCTGTCAACACGGGATGGATGGGCAGAACGCCGCGCGGGAGCTGTGAGGCCACCGGCACCGGGCACCCGCATGGCATGGTCTGGGTTGCTCCGCGCGCATCGCCGGGAGCGGCCACGGCCGTCTCGTGCGCCAGTTCCTCGCCGGCGAGGGGCACTCCACCAAGCGCGGGCACCTTGAACAACACGGCGAACTCGCCTGGAGTACGTTCGGTCAACTCGAGAAATGCGGGACGCACTTCGTGGGCAGACGCGTTTGATGCAAAGGCGAGCAGTACCGCCGCCACAGCGGACTTGAGGAGGCACCTCCTCTTCCCAATGACGCTATGAGTCAGCCGCCCAACGTTGGCGGCTAGGCGGAGGGACAATGCGGACCAGGAATTCACTTGCCTGCCTCCGCCATCCTGAGGGCGTGTGCGTTGGTGATCGCCGCCTCGTCCACGGTGATCTGATACCGTTGCCTGAGCCGCTCGAAGATTTCGAGGTTCGCCGTCCGCCGCCGTTCCTCTTGGAAATCTCGCAACACGACCGGGCGCGCCTGGGCCAGCGTGACTTGTTCAGGTTCCGTTCGCATGTCCACCCGCACGACATGCCAGCCGTAGCTCGACGGTACCGGTCCCTGCCACTCGCCGACCGGGAGTGTTCCCAATCGCGCGGCGAATTCGGGGCCAAACAACGCCGATAGCTCCTCGGGCTCGTGCCGGACGAACTCAAAGCCGTGCAGAAACGCATCGCCCAGTGCCTCCTCGTTCGCGCCTCTGGCAAGTACGGCCCGGGCCCCGCTGGCCGCGACTGCGGCGGCTGGGCCGCGCTTTTCCTTGCTGAAATAAACATGGCGAAAACTGACCCGCCCCGACCGGGCGTAGCGAGCCGCATTGGTCGCAAAGTAGGACCGCAGCGTCTCCTCCGCAGGTTGGACCGCGCCCAGGAGGTCCTCCGTCAGAAACTGCATCTTTTGCGCCAACCTTTGGCGGATGATGCTGTCATCACGGTCCAAGCCGAGTGTCAGTGCTTCGCGACAGAGCACCTCCTCGCGGATGTGCGCCGCGACCAAGCCCCGCAGTTCCTCCGCGCCCGGCGACTGACCGAACTGTCGCTCGTACCCGGCGCGTAGTCGGTCGACAACGGCCGACGTCACCTCAATTCGAGCCGGAGATTCTGCGTCCGCATTCCTATCAGCACGCCACGCATTCAACCCGAACAGCAATGCGCCAAAGACCAGGAAGTGCACCAACGGTTCGCGGATGATGCGTTTCATTTGACCTCGATATGTCCGTTGGATTTGGCAGCGGGAGAGGGGGGTCACAGACAATGCGACCGCCCTCTGCGCCACTTGGGTGACTTATAGCGGCTACTGGGCCAGCTTGTATACCAGGCTCAGTTGCAGGCGGTGGTCGTCGCCTTCGGAGCCATCGCGGGTTTCCCGGACGCCGTAGAGGTATTCTACGCCGACGGTGAAACTCTTGGCCAGAGCCCAGACGAGGTTGGCCTGGGCATAGTGGGTGTGGTCGTAGGCCTTTGCGCCCAGTTCCGCTACGCTGTCCAACTCCAGGTATCCGTAGGTCACTTCGGAGCGCCAGCGCTCGCTCCAGAAGTGGCGGTATCCGATCATGGCACCCCAGGCGGCGAGCGTTTCCAGCTCGCCAGACGCGAGTGTGATGGCCGAACTGCCGTCCGGCAGATCCTGCATGTACCGGCCGATGCCGTCGCCATAGGTGAAGCGCGCAACCACACCGTCCTGGCCCCAGGTGTGAAGCACGCCGGAGACGTTGGCGCCCCACCCTACGGCGGTGTCGTCGAGTCCGGTGCCGTTGTCGTAGGCGAGACCACGCGCGAGGCCACCGACCTGCACATGGCCGCGCTGGGCCTCCCAGCGCCAGTGGCCGGCGAGGTCGGGCAGGACATTGCGGGTGCTGCCGGTCGCGGGCAGCCTCCCGACGTCGCTCTTGGGTTGCTCGACTGAGAGGGCGAAGTGGTGGTGCTTCTCACCCGGCGAGTAGGTGTAGCGGAACTGCGGCTGGCGCACGACCGACTGCATGCCTGGTCCTTCGAAGTCAAGGGTGTCGGGGATGGCGTCGGGATCGAAAAACGCCGACCAAGTCTGGCCGACGGTGAAATTGGCGATCTGGCCGTAGAAATGCCGGAGGTTGTAGGCCATGTCCGGCGAGGTGCTGCTGCCAAAGAAATCATTCTCGTAGACCACTCGGAGCGAACCCAGGGAGGTCGGCGTGCGCATTTCCAGGTTGAGGCGCGTTTGCTTGGCGTGCAGCGTGAACTCCTCGGACTTGCCGTAGTCGGCTTCCCCTTCCACCGGAATGCCGGCCGTGACGAACTTGTTGGGATTGGAGACGCGGGTGGAGTCCAGGATGGCGTCCACCTTCGCGTAGCCGCCGAGGCGGATCCAGGTCTTGGTACCGAAGAGCGGCATGAACCCGGCGTAGGTAGGGTCCATGGGCGCATTGCCGGGTCGTGGGGCGGCGTCGTTGTCGCTGGAGACCGTCTGGCGATGTTTCATCGCGGAATCATGGTCTTCCAGGTCGCCGGGGACCGGCTTGGCGATGGCGGCCGTCGGCGGGGAAGCGGAAACCGCCGCGGGCTGGGTCATGGTGGTCGTCGGGGAGGGACTCGCGGTCCGTGTCGCGGTATCCTGGCGCTGCTCCAGTTCGCGAATCTTGCTCTTCAGTTCCTGGATCGTCTGTTCCATGGAGGAGACGGCCGTTTTCAGTTGATCCAGTTCGGAGGCGTTTTGAGCCGTCGCCATCGGCGAGGTGCCGGCGGTGAGCCATCCGATGGCGACGAGGTGGGGGAGCGTCATCGAGGACTTCATGGGGTGGATCGGGGGCGAGCGTTCAGCATGGATCAGGGGGACGGGACCTATGCCCGGCCGGAGCGCCTCGGGGTCTTACTTTGCGAAGGCGCCGGCGACGGTCGCGGTCCCGATAGTGCGGTCGTGGCTGGGTTGCACCGGCCGGTTGTTGTGGTCCAGGCGATCCGAGAAAGCCTTCAACTGGCCACGGCTGGCGGCGATGGGTTCGCGGAAGACGAACCACTCGACATTCTCCGTGCAGGGGGGCGTGGTGAATGAACCGATGTAGGAGTAGGTGGACGTGTTCGCGGGCAGGTGGAGGGCAAGGTCGATCTTTTCGTTCGGGAAGTGGTCCGCATCGCCCTTGGCCTTCGGGAAGTGTGCGATCAGTTGGGCGAGGTTCGCGTTGGCCGCGCCCTCGGTGAACAGAGCGGAAATTACCGCGAAGTTGCCCGCAGCGCTCTGGTGCACGAAGTGCACCTCCATCGGGAAGTGGTGCCCGTCGATGGTATGCTCGCTGGGCGTGTGGAAGTGGAACTGCTTGAGGTGATAGGTGTCCTTCCCGGTGGTCAGCGTGGTCCCCTCGTCGACAGTCACCTGGATCGTGTGACCGTTGTCGACGATGTCGATGACCTGCTCGTGATGGGCGATTCGGAGCGACGTCGAGCCGTAGGCAAGCTTCAGGGGCGTGGCCATGCCGGCTTCTACCCGGGTGATGTCGATCGGGGACTGTCCGGACTTGTGGTCGCAGGCAGCATAGATGGGGCTGAGGGTGCCCCATTGGCGTGGACCTTCCTTGCCTTCGTAGGTCCAGTGCACGGGTCGCGCCGACCCGGCCGCTGAAGGTGGCGCGACCGGTTTGCCGGAAGGCGTCGTGGAACAGCCAGAGACGAGGATCAAGACCGGAGCGAGCGCCAGGATGAGGGTGTATGAGTTCATGGAGTGGTACGGGTTGTCTCGATGCTTAGAAACTGGTCGTTGCTTCTGCCCCGAGCACCGGGGACCGCGATGCCGGGAATCGTGAGGGCGCATGCCGGCGTGCGAAGGGGTAGGCGGGTGCTCGGCAAGTGGGGGACTACTGACGGCGATATCCGGAGCTTCCGGCCGCGACCTTGAGGTTCTTGCCCTTGGCTTCGAGGAGCGTCGCCGAGACGTAGGTGGCGTTCTTCTCCAGTAGGCCGAAAGTGCGATGGACCCCTTCATCTATTCGGTCATTTCCTCTTTCTTTGCTTCGGCGATCCGGCCCAGGAGTCTGCGACGCTTCTGCTCGGGCGGCGAGTTGGTCAGGGGGACCTTCGCTGCTTTCCCATCAGCGCTGGGGTAGCAGGGGTTGATATGGCGACGAGAGCGAGCTGAGCCCGGCTGCGGGCACAATGAGGAGCGCTGAGTTTGCGAGTGCCGCGATGGGCCACATGAGCCGTTAACAATAGGACCTGGCCATGGCGCGCATCTACTGCCCTTTGGGGAAGGCTCGGAAACGCTCCTTGGATCGAATGCCTTCCCTGGGAGGCGGGGTGCCACGCGTCCTGCGAGGTTCAGTGGACTGGCCCGGTCATTGGAGCCAAGGAGTGGTTGAGGCACTGCCACGGGCGTCCGGTATTCTCTCGGTCGCGGAAATGCCGGTCATGTCACCCGCAGCCAGCGACCTTACGACAAGCTGGCCTGCTGGACGAGCCTGGCGAGCTCGACCACGGAGTGGACACCGAGCTTCCGCGTCAGAGAAGTCCTGTGGAGTTTCACCGTGCGCTCATGAATCGCGAGGTCCGCAGCGATTTGCTTGTTGGGTTTGCCTTGCAGGAGGTGCTCCAGGACCTCCCGCTCGCGGGCGGTGAGGGTTTGCAGAAGTTCCCGGGCGGTGGTGCGGCGGGATCGCTCAGCTCGCCAGCGCTGGTCGCATTCGAGCGCGTTTCGGATGGAGTTTAGAAGTGCCTCCTTCGGAGCGGTCTTGGTCAGGAAATCCTCCGCCCCGCCGCGCATCGCCTGAACGGTGGTAGGGATGTCACCCTGGCCGGACAGGAAGATGACCGGGAGTGGATTGTCGCTTTGGTTGAGGGCCTGCTGAAGTTGGAGACCGCTGATGCTCGGCATCCGCAAATCAGTGACGACGCATCCAGCCGCGTCCGCGTGCAAGTCTGCAAGAAAGGCCTCTGCGGAGGGGAACCCGGCGACCGTAAAGCCGGAGGCCCGCAGCAGCCGCGTGATCGACCGCAGATACGAGGCGTCATCGTCAACGACGAAAACAGTTGGAGTACCTGGGTTCATTCCGGGGGAGGTGCGGGCGCTAGCGGGATGGTGAATTCAAAGCGGGCCCCACCCTCCGGGGCAATGGCTGCAGCGATGGATCCCCCATGGGCTTCGACGATGGAACGACAGATCGCCAACCCCATGCCCAGGCCATTCGGCTTGGTGGTGTAATAGGGTTCGAAGATCCGAGCGCGGGAGGCTTCGGTGAAACCATGTCCGTTGTCGGCTACGACGATTGCCAGGGCAGCCCCGCGAAGCTCGCACAAAACCGCGACCTGGCGATTACCCATGGGCCGTCCTGCGACTGAATCGAAAGCGTTCAACAGAAGGTTCAGGACGACCTGTTGCAGTTGTATCCGGTCCCCGGCGATGGCTGGCAGCCCGCTCGGGATCTCCACCTTTAGCTGCACGCCGAGAGACCGGGCCTCGGCCTGCACCAGTCGGCAGATCTCCGACACCAGCGTCCCTGGATCGACATGGGCAACCGTGAACACCTCCCGTTTGAGCAGAGATCGAATGCGGCGAATGACTTCGCTGGCGCGATGGTCGTCCTGCCGGATGTCAGCGAGGATCGCGCGGAGTTCCTCCATGTCGAAGGAGGTGCCTTGAAGCATCAACTCGGCCGTCTCGGTGTTTCGGAGAATAGCGCCCAAGGGCTGATTCAATTCGTGGGCAATCGAGGAGGACAACTGGCCCAGGGCGGCAACACGACCAACGTGCGCCAGTTCCGCTTGATGCTGCCGGTCACGCTCCGCCCACTCAACCTGACGACGGCGGACGGTGCGATGGCGCCATTGGGTGCCAAGGGCCCCGGCACCTATGAGGACCCCGGCTGCCACGATCCGGAACCACAAGGTTTCCCAGAGGAAAGGTTGCACGGTGAATGCCAGAGTGGCTTCGACATCGCTCCGAACATTGTCATGGTTGGCCGCTCGAACCCGGAAGACATGGTCGCCCGCCGGAAGCTCATGGAAGTAGGCGTTGCGCTGCGCCCCGGCGCGCTGCCAGCCATCATGATGCCCTTCGAGGCTGGTTTCAAAGCGCACCTTCTCCGGCGCGACAAAGCTGGGGGCCGTGAAACGAATCTCGATCATCCGGCTCCCAGCTGGAAGGACGACCGGCCCCGAAAAAGGACCGACAATCGATTGCAACTCCCCAGCTGGGTAGGCTTGCTTCGACGCCGGCGGCCGATAGGTGATTTCTTCGATTATTACCGACAGAGGCACCTGGGTGAGGCGAAGCCGGTCGGGATCAATCATGGCCACACCCTTCGTGGTCGCGAACCAAAGCCGTCCGGCCGAATCACGGGCGCAGATTGGCATCCGCAGGTTCGCGCATTCGGCACTCGGCAGTCCGTCGCTGGTGTCCAGGAGTTGGCACGTGAGGTTTGAGCTACGTCCGCTGGCCACCGATTCGAGCTGGGTCCGTTCCACGCGCGCGACCCCCCTGTTGGAGGCGAGCCAGAGATCCCCTTGCCCGTCCGTGAGAATCCCATAGACGCTTCGGACCGGGATGCCAACTTGCTCGTCGAAAGAGATCATCTCTCCGTTTCGCCAGTGGAGCAGTCCTCGATCCAGTGACCCCATCCAGATCGAGCCGTCGGGATCTCCGAGGAGGCAAGCGATTCCTGACAACGGGTTTCCTGCTGGATTCTGAATCTCTACGAAACGGTCGTCGTGCAGCCGGAAGACGCCCTTTAGATTGGATACCCAGATTCGACCGCGGGAATCCTCCGCGAATCCACAGACGGATGCCGGAGCATGCCCCTCCGCTGCGTCAAATCGGCGAAAGGCGCCATCGCGGAAGACCGCGACGTGTCCACTTCCGGCCGTCCAGATCCAGCCCCTGGAATCCTCAAAGATCGAGGTGACGTTCTCGCTGCCGACCGACTCCGCCGGGAAATGTTGTCCACCCGCCGAGTCGAAGACGTAAAGGCCCATTCCCAGGATGCCCACCCAGGTTCGTCCGCGTCGGTCGGCGAGGACGCTGTGAAAGAACTTACTGTCGTGAGGCCACTCAGGGATGCGCCAGCGCGCTTGCCCTTTGCCATCCAGATGGAAAAAGCCCTGGCCGAACGAAGCGACCCAGACGCCACCCTGAGGTGCGGGCCAGACCGAGGTCACCAGCCGGGGACCGGATTCCGTCGGATGATCGAGGGCAAGGAATCGCCGGGCTTTCATCCGGACCAAGCCTCCACCACTGGTCCCGATCCATCGATTGTGTTCGCGATCTTCGAAAACGAAGCGCACATCCCGATAGACTCCGTTCCGTTCGCCCCATCGTCGGATGGCGCCACCGGCCCCGAGCTGGGTGAGGCCGGCGTCGTAGGTCCCGATCCAAAGGTCGCCGAGGCTGTCCTCGGTCATCCGGCTGACACTGCCGAGATTTCCGGCGGAGTCGTTGGGCACGGAGCGGATATACCGTTCGCGCCCGTGGGAAACCTTGTAGAGGTTGGTGTCGACAAGAAGCCAGAGACCGCCGTCGCGGGCTTGCGACAATCCAATGGCTCTATGTGGATCAGCCGGAATTCTCGCGCCCAAAAGTGCGGGTTGCCAGCGTCCTCCCGTCCACGTTCCGACGAACCCATGTTGGGCCACCCAGCATTGGCCGGCCTCATCCACCGCCCCCTGGTAACCCGCATCCTTCACTCCGGGCGGCGGGGGCAGTTCCTTGAGGCGCTCCTGCGAGTACTCCCAGACTCTCCCGTTGTAATAGGTTAGGAACAAATCTCCATTCTCCCGCTCTGAGAACGTGCGAACGTAGTCGCCCTCCGGAAGTTCAGCCCGCTGCACCAGTCGGCATCCTGCGCCATCGCAGACCACCAACCCGCCCAGGGTGCTCACCCAAAGCCGTTCCCGGCGGTCCAAGTGGAGGTTTACCACCGCGGGATGCGGCAACTCCGGAAGGTTTCCCTGATTGAAAACCGTGAACCTCACGCCGTCGAATCGAACCAATCCGTTGAACGTTCCAAACCACAGGTAGCCGTCCCGAGTCTGCACCATGGCGGTCGCGGAATTCTCGGGCAGGCCGTCCTCGGTCTCCCATCGGTCAACCTGATACGCTGGCGCATCGAACCACACTGATGGGGTCGCGACTGCCGATGGCTCCTGGGGCAGAGTCGCGCCGAAAATCGTCGACATCCGAGCCGCCACGGCCGCGCAGGCCCAGAGCACCCCAGCGGACGTCGCGCGATTTCGCAGCCTCAACTTACGCCGAGGAGCGATTTCGGTTGGACCTGAAGAGGGCATCGTTTCAGGGGAATGCGCCCTTTACGGGCGGGGCTCCAACAACCTCGTGGGGAGAACTACGCGGTCATTTAACCCTCCTGGATTCAACGGTTGAACGCTCCGAAAGGCGAGTCGTTTAGAGACCGAGGCCTCTGCAAACGTCCGGAATGAGCGCGCGCGCGACGACCAAGCCGGCAGGGATGTTGTGACGCACATCACCGAGCCAGTCCCGACGTATCGTGCTGATGCTGTTGATGCGCTTTAGGGTTTTCGGGTGCAATCGCTTAAGACTGTTCGTTGCGCAGGGTCCAGCACTTGGTCCGATTCGTGGCTTGCCCAGCCTGGGCGTGGCAATAAGGTCAACATCCATGCCTACCGCCCAGACCCATGGCTTGCTCCCGAGCGCCTTGCGCGGCGGACGGTCTTTGGGCGAGCGGGCTGACGGGGCAAGCCAACGGCGGTCGATCCTCTGGTCGCAGCTTGCTGCCTGCGTGCTCGGCGCGTTTTTCGCCCTCCTTGGTACCCCAGCGCAGGCGGCTGCAACCGGACTCGTTGCCGAACTTGAGGTCCAGCCCCCCCGTCTTGAGCTCCGCGGCATCGATCGCGAACACCGCTTGATTGTCTCCCGACTGGGGGCGGATGGCGGCCGGAAGGACGTGACTCGCGAGGTGGCATTCTCCTCTTCCGCACCTCAGGTTGTGACGGTCGACGACGCGGGCCATTGTCGGGCGGTGGGCGATGGGGAAGCCGAGGTGAGAGTCACCTGGGGAGATCGGGCGACGACCGTGCGGGTGGCGGTAACCGACTCGGCGAAGTCGGTGCCCCCCTCCTTTCGACAGGACATTCTGCCGATTCTCACCCGCAACGGCTGCAACGCGGGCGGGTGCCACGGGAAGTTGGCGGGACAAAATGGCTTCCGACTCTCGTTGCGCGGTTTCGCCCCGGACTGGGATTACGACTGGCTCGCACGCGAGTTGGGCTCGAGGCGCCTTAACTTCGCCTTTCCCGAAAAGAGCCTCGTGGTGTCGAAGCCGACCGGCGGAGTCCCGCACGAGGGCGGCACGAGGTTCCGCGCGGACTCGCGGACGGCCCGGACGCTGATCGACTGGATCGCGGCGCGCGCTCCCGGACCCCAGACCGGCGAGGCGGACGCGGATCGGCTGGAAGTCCTCCCCGGGAGTCGCGAATTGCGTCGCGGAGAAAAGCAGCAGTTACTCGTCCGCGCTCATTATCCAGATGGCCGCGTCCGCGATGTGGGGTGGTTGGCCCAATTTTTTTCGAACGACGATAATGTGGCTTCGGTGAAACCCGACGGTCTCGTCACCGCGCGGGGGCCCGGTCGGACCTCCGTCAGGGTGCATTTCCAGAGCTTGGTCGAGGCCGTCGGGTTTACGGTCCCGTACGAGGCCGAAGTGGGGGCGGGTGATTTCCAAGCCCGCAACAACGCGGTGGATGAGCCCGTATTCGCCCTGCTTCGACAACTGCGGCTCCCGCCGTCGCCGGGTTGCGACGACGCGACCTTCCTCCGACGCGCGTTTCTCGACACTGTGGGCGTGTTGCCGACGCCGGAGGAGGCGGCGGCCTTTCGGGCGGATCGGCAGCCGGACAAGCGGGCGCGGTGGGTGGACGATCTCCTCGCTCGACCGGAGTGGGCGGATTACTGGGCCCTGCAGTTCGCGGATCTCCTGCAGAATCGCCGCGAACGGGACCACGACGTGCGAGGCATCAAGGGGGTGAGGTCCTTTCACGCCTGGTTGCGCGAGCAATTGGTCGCCAACCGGGGTTGGGACGCCATCGCGCGCGACATCCTCCTCGCTCAGGGCGAAGTCAAAGAGCGGCCGCAGATTGGTTATTTTGTGACTTTGATCGGCGAGTACCATCGGGTCGAAGAAAGTGAGTTGCCGGATTCGATTGCGCAGGCCTTTCTTGGAACGCGCCTGGGTTGCGCGCGGTGCCACAATCACCCGCTCGAACGCTACACCCAGGATGACTTCTATCATCTTTCGGCCTACTTCTCGAAGATCAGGCTGAAGCGGGAGAAACCCGAGACGGGCGACACTTCTCTGACCACGGCGAGCCGCGACGAGGAGGACCGCGAGCGGACCATCCAGCGGGCCGCGTCGCGGTTGACGGAGGCCAGCGCCTTTGCCGCCGCGGTCGGCGAGGAAGCCGGGGCGGATGCGGCCCGGCAAGCGGTCCGGGAGCTCGAAGGTCAGATCGAGAACGCGCGGAAGGAGATGGCTTCGATCGCGGCCCGCCCGCCCCGGGTGACGCAGCCTCGCACCGGCAAGTCGTTGCCTCCCCAGGCGCTCGATCGCGTGGCGTGGTCGGGCGGGGCCGAAGCCGATCGGGATCCGCGGGGGGCCTGGGTCGCGTGGATGCTGAAATCCGATTTGTTCAGCGGGGCGATGGTGAACCGGCTCTGGAAACATTTCCTGGGTGTCGGCCTGGTCGAACCGGTCGACGACCTGCGCGCCAGCAATCCGCCGTCGAATCCGGAGCTCTGGGAGTTGCTGAACCGTGAGTTCGTCGGGCACGGCTTCGATTTAAAGCATGTCATGCGACTGATTCTGAATTCGCGGACTTACCAGCTTGGATCCGAGACTCTGGCGTCCAATGCGACCGACACGCGGTTTTACTCGCATTACTTTGCCCGGCGTTTGCCGGCCGAGGTTTTGCTGGACGCCGTGAGCACGGCCACCGGATCGCCGGTTGCCTTCGCCGGCTACCCGCTCGGTATGCGCGCTGTGCAATTGCCCGAACCCGGGGTCGGTTCTTACTTTCTCACCCTGTTCGGTCGCTCGGACCGGGTCACGGCGTGCGCCTGCGAGCGCAAGGGTGAAGTCACTCTACCGCAACTCCTTCATGTTCGGAACAGCGACGATTTGCTGAAGCAAATCGCATCCACCAACGGCCTCCTCCAGTCCGTCCTCTCCGAGCCGGACACGCGGAAGGCGGTCGACACGCTTTTTCTGGCCGCACTGAACCGCCCGTCGCGGGACGACGAACGGATCGCCGTCGAGACCGCCCTCACCGCCGATTCGCGGGAGGCCGTCTTCAAGGACCTGTTCTGGGCGCTGCTGAACTCGAAGGAATTTGCCTTCAACCATTGATCCTGAGCTTATGTTGGACATCACCTGCGGGTGCTCCCGCGACCGACTCTGCAACGGCGTTTCGCGACGCGATTTCCTCCGCGTCGGCGCGCTGGCCCCGCTGGGGCTCTCGCTCGCCCAATTGCTTGCCCAGGAATCCGCCGCGGCCTCGACCGCTGCCGGGGGCGGGTCGGGACGTCATGCCCGCGCGAAGTCCGTGGTGCTGGTCTATCTCGGTGGGGGGATCTCGCACCATGACTCGTTCGACCCCAAGCAGGACGCGGTTTCGGAAATCCGCGGCAAATACGGCACGCTGCCAACCCGGGTGCCCGGGTTGCATGTCACGGAGTTGCTCCCTGAGATGGCGAAGGTGATGGACAAAGTGGCGTTGGTCCGTTCGGGCTCGCACGAGAACGATCATCACGAGACGGCCACGAACTGGGTGTTGTCGGGGCGATTCGGTTCGGCGTTCGGCGATCACCCCGCGATCGGCTCGGTGGTGGCGCATGAGACCGGGTTTTCCGGATTCATGCCGCCGTACGTTGCGGTCCCGAAGAATCCGTCCTTCACCTGGGAACTTGGCCGGAGCGCGTGGCTGGGCGGGCGCTGCGAATCTTTCAAGACCGGCGATCCGAATGCGAAAAACTATCGGGTCCGCGACCTCACCCAGCCGGAGGGAACCTCGGGCAAGGTGCTCGAACGCCGACGTACCTTGCTCGAGGCGGTGGATTCCCTCGGCGCCCGCATCGAAGGCAATGACCAACTCGCCACTTATGACGAGTTCGGACGCAAGGCCGCCGAGATGGTGTTTTCCCCGCAGGCGCAGGCTTCCTTCGACATCGGGCGCGAAGAGTCCAAACTCCGCGACGAGTATGGACGCTCCGAATTCGGTCAGAGTCTCCTGCTCGCGCGCCGGCTGGTCGAGGGCGGGGTCCGGTTTGTCACCGTGAATTACGGCGGCTGGGACCACCACAAGAATATCTTCGAGGGCCTCGACAAGAAGTTACCCGAGTTCGATCGCAGTTTCGCGCGGTTCGTCCGCGACATGAGCGAACGAGGACTGCTCGCCGACACCCTGGTCCTCGCGATGGGCGAGTTCGGACGGACGCCGAAAATCAACAAGGACGCCGGCCGCGATCACTGGGGTCGCGCAGGTTCGATGATTTTCGCGGGCGCAGGCGTCCAGGGCGGCCGCGTGATCGGGGCGACGGACAAGAACGGGGCCTTCGTCACTGAACGGCCGGTGCGTCCGGCCGACGTTGCGTGGACAGTCTACGAGTCGCTCGGCATCGATCCGTCCAAAATCCTTCGCACGCCGGAAGGCCGCCCCGTGGCGATCCTGTCGGAGGGGGCGACCGTGAAGGAGTTGTACGGGTGAGGAACCGCGCTGTTCAAAGCGGACGAGCGGTCGGCGATGGCTGTCCCCTTCTGCTCTGCGCCCGCCTCCTGATCTTGGCGCTGTTGAACCTTGGCCTGTCCCTCCCCGTGTTCGCGGCGGACTCGGTCCCCACCGGACCGCGGGTCTTTGGGGTCGATCCTCTCTCTTTGGTGCCGGGCTCGAATGTCGTGCTGAAACTCCGGGGCCTGCAGCTTGACTCGGCGGCTGTGCGGTTCGCGGACGAGACGACCCACGGTGTTACAGCGACGACCAGGGTTTCCAAGAAGGCGGAAATCCCCGCAGGGCTCGAGGCGAAAGAGGTCGGCGACACGCGGCTCGATGTCTCGCTCATGGTACCCTCGGGCGTGCCTCCGGGCGCGGTGGAATTCCGGGTCGCCAACACGGCCGGCCAGACTCCGCCCTTGCGACTCCGGGTTTTTCCTTCGGCCCGAATCGTGGATGAGATCGAACCGAATGACGGCTTTCGCGAGGCGCAGACGATCGAGCCCGGCAGGATCGTGCGCGGGCATATCCAGGCGGCCAAGGACGTCGACGTCTATCGTTGGACGGGCCGGGCCGGGGCGCGATATCGGATCGAACTCTTCGCGGCGCGTGGCGGATCGCTGCTCGATGGATTGTCGACCGTGCATGATACCCGGGGTCGGATCCTGGCGATGAACGACGACGCCCTGGGACGCGATCCGCGGATCGATTTCGACTGTCCCGTCGACGGCGTTTATGGGCTGTCGGTGTCCGACGCCCACGACCGCGGCGGCGAATGGCATGGGTACGAGCTGACCGTGGACGAAATCAGTCCACCGGTGAGTTACTCGCGTGAAGTGGTCCCCATTCTGCGGGCGAACTGCTTCGGTTGTCACCGGCCGTCGAAGACGCAAGGCGGACTGGACCTCACCCGTCACGCGTTCTTGCTGACGGGTGGCCACGAGGGCGCAGCGGTCAAGCCGGGCGATGCGGCTGGGAGTCTCCTGATGGAGCAGATCGCCGGACCCGAGCCCGAGATGCCGAAGGATGGCGAGCCGCTGAATGCGCGGGAAATCGAGATCATTCGGCGATGGATTGCGGAGGGCGCGCACGACGACGCTTTGGGTCAGGTGGCCGCCCGCCGGCCGGCCAAGCCGCCGGTCTACAGCGCCCTGCCGGCCGTGACGGCGATGGCCTGGGCGCCCCGCGTCCGTGTGCTGGCTGTCGCGAGCTGGCACGAAGTCACGCTGCACGAGCCGGTACCGGGTGTCGCCGGAACCACCGACCACTTGAAGGCGTTGGCCCGGTTGGTCGGTGAATCGCCGCGCCTTGAGTCATTGGCTTTTTCCCCGGACGACAAGCTCCTGGCCGTGGCCGGCGGCGCACCTTCCGAGTACGGCGAAGTTCAGATATGGGATGTCACCGAACGTTCCCTGGTCCGCTCAATTCGGACCACCGGAGACACGGTGTTCGGGGTTTCGTGGTCGCCTGACGGTTCGCGCGTCGCCGTGGGCGGCGCCGACAAGATGGTTCGCCTTTTTTCGGTCCGCGACGGCCGCGAAGTCATGAAATGCGACAATCACCTCGATTGGGTGTTGGGGACGGCCTTCACGCGCGACGGCGCTCGGCTGGTCAGCGCCAGCCGGGACAAAGCGCTCAAACTGATCGACATCGCTTCGGGCGCGCTGGTCGACGACGTGAATCGGCCGGGCGAATCGTTCAATGTCATGGCGGCGAGTACCAAGGAGGACCTCGTCGTTGGCGGGACCGACAACGGTGGGCTGCGTCTTTACCGGATGGAGCCGAGGGGAGGTCGACTGGCAGAAGGCGACGACAAGGAAAACAGCTTTGCGCGGGAGTTCGAGCGGTTGCCCGGGGCGGTGCAGGCGTTGGCGTTCAGCGCCGACGGGACGCTGCTTGCCGCGGCTGGCATCGCGGGCGAGGCAAGAGTCTTTCGGGTGACCGACGGGCGGCGGGTCGCCACTTACAAGGGGACGAACGGGCCGATTTACGCGTTGGCCTTCGCGCCGGACGCGCATGTCCTCGCAGCCGCGGGATACGACGGAAAGGTGCGGTTGATTGAGACGTCAAAAGGCGTGGTCATTGGCGAATTCGAGCCTGTCCCAATCACCGAACACGTCGCGCGGCAGGGGGCGG
Organism: uncultured Verrucomicrobiota bacterium; assembly: GCA_964476125.1. GTDB lineage: Bacteria > Verrucomicrobiota > Verrucomicrobiia > Limisphaerales > CAIMTB01 > CAIMTB01. The sequence goes on from CAYZAE010000054.1 coordinate 23,198, forward strand.
ACTGACTGGTTGGCTCGGCCGTTACAGCCCGCTACGGGGATGCGCCGGCCTCGCCGCCTCGATCACGCCCAAAATCCCTCGCCGCAGGACCCCACTCACTTTTCAGACGGGCTCTTTGGCATCCCTGCCGGTTTTGGGAACAGCGGACCGAGGAAAAGCGAGTCGCGCTTTCAGAGCGCGGAGCGGATTCAAAGGCGCGGCTTGCGCGCCATCCCCGGCTGCGTCCCGGAGACGCCGTGGATTGGCAATTAGCGGGACTGACCTCTTGCGGACTGACCCCCGGAAGGTTGGGGACCCTGGGGTTCACCATTCCCTCGTGCGCCGTTCGGCGAAACCGGGGCCGGCCGACATCCCGCATGTCAGGCCGGAGAACACGTGGACACCGGGCTGGGGTTCGGCCTCGAAACAAGCTCGGGTCGCGTGCCGGGAGTAGTAGCCGAGCCATCGACGTCGTGGAGCCAGATTACCCCGCGGCACATCGAGAACTGCGGACGCCAACTCCAGCAGACGATTCTCGATCCGGGCCGAGTAATCAAAATCCCGCGGTGCCTCCCCCTCCTGGTCCTCATGCGAATCTCCGATGACCAGGGTTCCCTCGGAGGTCGGCTTCAGCAGAAGGTGGATGCCAAACCGATCGAGTTCCTCATCGGCCGACGAACTTCGGAGCGCCGAAAACCCGGGGCACTTGGAGAACAGAGGGTAATGCCGGAGCGAACGTCCAAACGCCAGCGACGGCCCGGCGGCGTCCAAGGCTTCCGTTTCCAGCATCTGAAGCTTGCAGCGCACGAGACCGCTCGTCCGTAGAACCTCCGGAAGCAGCGTCTGAAAATCCTCGCCGGAACAAAGAACGACTCGGTCGGCCTCGAACCACTCTCCCGCCGACGTGAGAATTCGATGCCCGCCGGATTTCGCTTCGAGCCACACAGCGGTCGTTGCCGACCGAATCACCGCCGTTGCCTGGGCCCGCAGCTGCTCCAGCCATGCGGCCACCAAGCGGCGCGGATTCACGGCGGCGGCGCCGGGGAAATGCAGCGCGCCGAGGGTCGTGGCTCCCAGCAGCCGTTGTTTCGAACGTGCGGCGTGCGCCGGAAGCATCTCGGCCTCGATTTGCCAGTCGCCTGTCATGGCGGCGAACTCCTCCATCACCCTGATCTCCGCGGGGGATTGCGCCACCAACAGGGCTCCATGCTTCTGATGGTCAAACGACAGGGTCCTGGCCAGGTCGGAGTAGATTTCGGCGGTTCGCAAATGGTCCGGCACCCACTCAGGTCCCGGCATGACGAACGGCCACGCCAGTCCGAAATTCCGCACCGATCCATCACCGGGCTGGGAATGGCGTTCGATCAAGACCACCTTCCTGCCGCGGGCCAGTAACGCGGCGGCGAACGAGACGCCCAGGATGCCAGCACCGACTACGATCACGTCGCTACGCTGCATACCGGGAAGAATCCCGGCGCTTCCCGCAATGTCCATTCCAGGCTTTCCGAGGCCGCGCCAGAGCAGCGAATTCCGCCGGCATTGGGTCCCTCGGCGCCGACTGCGGTCTCGCCTCCTGGTCGCCGCATGGCCAGACGCTGCGTGTCCGTTATTTGCTTGCCCGGCGTGCGCGCTTCCCAGCTTTACGCTTGGCTTTCCGGGCAGCCGGCTTCTTCTCTGGCGAACCAAACCAAAGTCCGGAGTCAGGGGAGGAGATTCCTTCGAAACGATTTCCAGGACGAACCGGATGAACGGGTGGAAAAGGAAGGCAGAGGCTTCCGGCATCGCACTCTTCCGATCCCAGACGGACCTGCCCCATCCCGTTGATCCTGTTCATCCTGTCAAAGAATGGCTCGATCCTGTCCCGGGACTTCCTCAGCGGACCGTGTGGAAGGCGGAGCCGGCGGCCGAGTGCCGTTGACATCATTTCAATGGAGCGGGAGAATCTCCCTATGACAAAAACGCAGATTCAGGTGCCCGAGGAGTTGTTCCGCGAGGTCCGCGCCTTCTCCAAGAGACGCGAATGGTCCCTCGCGGAGACTTTTCGGCGGGGAGTTGAATTGTTGCTGCAAGTCTATCCGGAGGCTGACGTTGCAGCGGATGCAGTCTGGACACCGCCGACTTCGAGTCGTGTTGGCTGGAAGGGGCTCACGGCCGAACAGCTCCGCGACGCCGCCTTTGCCGATGGCGAACCGCGCCTCCCCTGACCTCCATGCTCTCCGTCGACGCGAATCTCCTGCTGTTCAGCTACTGCGAGGCTTCCCCGCATCACGCCAAGGCTCGACGGTTTATCGAGTCCCTGTCCGGGCGCGACGGGGTTGCCCTGAGCGAATTCGTACTCACCGAATTCTACCTTCTGCTGAGAAACCCTGCTGTTCTTGCGAAACCTCTCAGCGCTCCCGAGGCCGTGGCCGTCATCCAGAGCTACCGTCGGCACCCGCGCTGGAAAATCCTCGGCTTCCCGCCCACCAGCCGCGAGCTCCATTCTGAACTGTGGCAACGCGCAGCCGCGCCCGGCATCGCCCGCCGCCGCATTTACGATACCCGAACCGCCCTGGCCCTTCGGGCCTTCGGCGTCACGGAATTCGCCACGGCCAACGTGAAGGATTTCGAGGGGTTGGGTTTTGGGAAGGTTTGGAACCCGCTGGCCGCGAAGTAGCACGGTTCGTGGAGGGTCGTGGAGGGGGCAGTCCCACGAATTGGCAAGCGTGAGCGCCGCTCAAACCACTTCTTCAGAACCGTCGACCGGGTCAGCGAGGCGTTCCCCTCCGCGTGGATCTCGTCGATAATCGCCAGGATCTTCTCGGGGACGGCGGTGCGCACGAAATCCTTGAGTTCACTGCGACCCGTTCGATAAGCGGAGGCAAATTCGCCAAAGGCTGCGCTAACTCGACTGCCCGGACCCCAGTTCGTGCACCATGGCCCAGAGCCGGTCGATCTCCCCCAATTCGATCACCTGCAGGGGCGTGAGCCGGTCGAAAGCCAGGTTCGGCTGGTGCAGCCAGCTCTTGATGCTCTCCTGCTTCACGATGCCGGAAAGAGCATCCAGTAGGCGCCGCACTTCGTGAAGCCGACGTTGAGCCGGCTGGCTGGGCAGTTTGCCTCCCGCCCAGTCCGCCAGCGCCCGGAGCGAGAAACCCGTCAGCCGCCCCAGTTCCTCTCGCTTCAAATCGTAAACACCACAGAGTGACTCGACATCCGGACCCTGGCGCTCGATCTCCCCGACCAGTTTCACGGCCAAATCCGCCTCCTCACCCGCCCGCCCAAGCCGCCGCCCGTGCGAAATGACATTCCCAACCTTCCCCGCCGAGCCGAATGGAGTGACCCGAACGACACCCTGGGACGCATCGCCGGACGCCACGTCCCGGATTACGGACTTGGCCCGCACGATGTGAACTTTCCCGTCCGACGAATGCTTCACCAGCGTGGTCCAAGACTGGGCGTCGCGCGGAATCACGGTGAACTTCCGACGGCGCCCCCGCGGCTTCCCGCTCGGCCCACTTGCCGGGCCCTGGACCGCACCTGTGGATTTGCCGCCGCTCGAAATCGCGCGAAAGATTGGCTTGGACTTCGCGTACCCCTTCTTCGCGACCTTGGACATGTCGACAACCTGATCAGACGCGGCTCGCAAATCCAGCAGAATTGCATGCAGATCTGCACGCATCCTAGGGATCGAGTCCGGGCATGTCCGGCGGCATGGCTCGGGGGTCCAGAACGCGCAGCCTCGTCCCGTCGCGTCGATGCCCCGGGAAGAACACGACATTGACGCCCCCGTGTCGCCGGGCCGAAGGGAGGATCAGTCCTTCCGCCAACCGCTCGAAAGCCGCCCGCCCAATGGCCTGCGTCAACGCCTCCCGGCCTGCCGTTTGTTCAGTCTCCCAATCGCAATTCGTCAGATCGGTGGTGGATGTACCCAGGGCGCGCAACACCGCGCCCGCCGTCAAGTCAACGACCGCTTGAAGTTCCCAATGCATCCCCACGGTCAGTCGGGGATGGAAACTCGCGGCAGTCCACCCGTACTTGGCCGCCTTGTAGTGCAGTTCCGCGGCCAGCGTCAGCGGATCGGTACTAGCGTAAACCGCCGGCATCAGGTGCCGCACGCTCGATCGCGCCCCGGCCAGAACCGCCCCTACACCCGTCATCCGGTACGGCGTCGACATCCACCGCGGAGGAGCCCCTCGAACGACGTCCCCGCTCCAGTTGGAAAAGAGTCCCGGATTCACTTGCGGATCGAGGATCCGGAAGAAGTCGGAGAAACGAGGGTGGGCGGTCATGGGCTTGGTTGGATTCGTGGTAGGCCGCGAGGTTCACAGCTCCCCACGAAAGGCGCGATGCTGGAGCGAGGCGAACAGGGCATTCATCTCGGCGAGCGAGGCGCGTTGCACGGCTTCCAACCTCTCCACGGCGGCGATTGGGCGGCAGCACGGCGCGATGCGACACACTTTGCTGCTCAGCTTGAAAAGCTCCGCCGCGACTCCGTCTCCGGCCAGCATCCCCTCCTGCACCAGTTTCAACTCCTCTTCGAACGTTGGATTCCCATGGCTCGTCTTTTTGGTTGGCTGGATGTTCGCGACTCGGGAGCTCTGCTGAACGGCCAGGGCCATCTATGGCCAATTCAGGTTTCCGACTCAGTATCGGCGACGGTTTCAGACTTCGAGTACTCGCCTCTTGACGATCACCGCAGTTCGGAAGGGTTGGGCGAACTCCGGGGTGCGGCTCCGAAAATGCACGGGAAATGCACCGGGCCTTGCTTTCGTTGGGATGAGGCTTATCTAGCCAACCCGTTCTTGCGGAGATTGGTACGGCCGGTAGGGCTCGAACCTACAACCTTCTGATCCGAAGTCAGAAGCTCTAGCCAATTGAGCTACGGCCGCACCGAAGGGCGCCAAATTCGCCCCTTTCCACCGGTCTCGGCAAGCTTTGTATGGGGCTGGTCACGGATCGAAGCGCTCGGCTACCGTGCCCCCCAGTCCCGGACGCCTCGGGTCCATCCGTTCGTCCGCGCGTCCATCGGTCCGTCGGTCCGTCCGTCCGTCCATTCGTGCCGCCATGAGCGATGTCGTTCCCCAGGCCATCTTTGCCACCACGCACTGGAGTCTCGTGCTTGAGGCCGGTCAGCCGGGTTCGCCCGCCGCCGATCGCGCGCTGGCCGAGCTTTGTCGCACCTACTGGTACCCGCTCTACGCGTACGTCCGGCGTTTCGGGCACACGCCCGAGGCGGCCCAGGACCTGACGCAGGAGTTCTTCGCCCGGCTGCTGGAGAAGAACTACCTGGGCACGGCCGACCGGAAGCGCGGGAAGTTCCGCTGGTTCCTGCTGACGGCGTTCAAGTGCTTCCTGGCCAACGAACACGATCGGGCCACGGCCCAGAAGCGCGGCGGCGGACGTCAACCGCTAGAGCTCGACGGGCTGGAGGCGGAACAGCGTTACGCCCTGGAACCCGCCGACACCCAGGCGCCGGATCAGTTGTTCGATCTGCGCTGGGCGCTGGATGTGCTGGCCCGCGTGCGTGAGGGGTTGTCGGCGGAGTACACCGCCGCCGGGAAGCAGGTGCGCTTCGAACGGTTGTCCCAGTACCTGCCGGGTGGGGATGCGGTGGAGGATTATGCGACGTCGGGCGCGGCGCTGGGATTGTCCGAGGGCGCGATCAAGCAGGAGATGCTGCGGATGAAGCGGCGTTACGGGGAATTGTTGCGGTCGGAGATTTCCCGGACGGTGGCGAGTCCGGACGAGGTGGACGAGGAGATCCGTTACCTGATCGATGTGGTGTGCCGTCGGTGATGGCTTCATTGGTTTGTGACCCGGGCGGTTGTTTGCTTAATGACCTGATGGGATCGGGACTGCCCTCGCCGACCCAAGCCACCCCAAACCGAGCATGACCCCGAACGGTCCGGCCCGCCGCTGCCGTGAATGCGGACTCGAACTCCCGCCGCACGCCCCGCACGGGCAGTGCCCGAATTGTCTGCTGGGCCTGGCGCTCGCACCGGAGTCGGTGGGGGAATCGGATCCCGGATTGGAATCGGAATGGGAGGCGGGAGAGGGGCCACCCACGGTCTTCGAGCAGCCGGGTCCGGGGCCGGGTCCAGGGGCCGGCAGGACAACGGAGTCGGCTTCCCGGAAGGGTAGTCATTCGGGGACGGGCGGATCAGCCAACGCCTCGGGGCAGCGGCCGAAGCGGATTCTGGGGGATTACGAATTGGTGGAGGAGATTGCGACGGGTGGCATGGGCGTGGTCTGGAGGGCGCGTCAGCTGGGGTTGAACCGCATTGTTGCGCTCAAGACGTTGCACGCCGGAAGTCTGGCCTCGGCCACGGCGCGAATGCGGTTTCGGATCGAGGTGGAATCCGTCGCGCGGCTGAACCATCCCCACATCGTCTCCCTGTTTGAGACCGGGGAATCGGACGGCGTTCATTTCTACACCATGACCCTGGTGGAGGGCGGCGACCTGGCGGGGCGCCTGGTGGATCCGGTGCGACGTCCGCCGTTGCGGGATCTGGTGCGGCTGATGGCGAAGGTGGCGCGGGCGGTCGATTACGCGCACCAGCGGGGCATCATTCATCGCGATCTCAAACCCTCCAATGTCCTGCTCGATGCCCGCGGCGAACCGATGATCGCGGACTTCGGCCTGGCGCGGCCGCTGGTGCTGGAAGGGGACCTGACGCAGTCGGGGACGATTCTGGGGTCGCCGCAGTACATGGCCCCGGAACAGGCGCGGGGCGATGCCGGCGAGACGAGCGTGGCTGCCGACATCTATTCCCTGGGGGCGATGTTGTACGAGGTGGTGGCGGGACGACCGCCGTTCGAGGCGCCGTCGATGCTTCAGGTTCTGGAACTGGCGCGAACGGCGGAACCCGGGGCGCCTTCGAAATCCGGGCGGGGTTTGGTGGAGGCGGATCGGGCGTCGGTGCGCGACCTGGATACGATCGTTCTGAAGTGCCTGAGCAAGGAGCCCGGGGCACGCTATGCGACGGCGCGGGAGTTGGCGGAGGAACTCGATCGCTGGCTGGAAGGACGTCCGATTCTCGCGCGCCCGGTGGGGGTGGTGGAGAAGGTGTGGCGCTGGTGCCGTCGGGAGCCGGCCCTGGCGGTGGCTTCGGCGGCGGTGTTGTTGTTGCTGCTAACCGCGGTGGGCGGGGTGGTTGTGCATGGCTGGCGGATGGAGCGCGCCAATCGCCAGATCGCGGGCCAGGCGGCGCAGTTGCAGGCTCAGAACACGGCGCTCCGGCTGCGGGAGGCGGAGGTGTTGTTCGAGCACGACGAATCCTCGAAGGCGGTGGCGACGTTGGCGGGCCTGGTGCGGGCGGATCCGTGGAACCCGATCGCTCCGGCAAGGTTGGTTTCCGCGCTTCAGCAACGGACCTTTGCCCGGCCCGCGTCGATTCCGATGCAGCATTCCGGGCGCGTTCAGGTCGTCCATTGGCCCGGGGAAACCGGCGACGATCGTGAGCGGGTTCAGACCCTCACGGAGGATGGGATTCTGCGGGCCTGGAACTACGGCAACGCCCAGCCCGACGGTGCGCCGCGGGAATTAGGTCGCGGCGGCCGATGGATCGGGGCGAGTCCGATGGGGGACCGTGTGCTCTTGGCCGGTGCGGAAGCGGTGGAGGTGATGTCGTTGCCCGAGGGCCGGGTGGTGGCGCGGCTCGTTCACGGGGCTGCGGTGAGCCTGGGGGAGTTCACGGGGGATGGCGCGCGCTTCGTGACGGCGGATGCCGCGGGCTGGGTGAGGCGATGGCGGTCGGAGGATGGGGAGTCTCTGGGGGAGGGGATTCGGGCCGAGGGCGAGTGGGTGGGGATTCATCCCCTGGGGGACGCTTCGGATCGGGTGGCCACGGTGAAGTCGACTGGCCTGGTGCAGGTGTGGGACTTCGAAACGGGCCGCGAGCTGTGGCGACGGATCATTCCCGATCAGGAGGTGCCGAGGATTGCTTCGACCCCGGACGGCGGGTTGCTGGCTTTTGCCGTGGGCAACGGGGTGGAGGTCCTGGATGCCGTGCGTGGGACGGTTCGGAGCGCGAGGCGGGCTGGGTTCGGGCGCATCGGGCAGGTGCGGTTCGACGGGCAGGGGGAGCGATTGGCGCTGGTTTCGGAGGGGGCGGAGGGACACCGGGTGGAGGTGGTGCCGGCCGGGGATGTTTCGGTCTCGGGGGTATTCTTCACGCATCGCCAGGAGATCAGGTCGGTGGAATTCAGCCGCGACGGCCGGCGATTGCTGACGGCGTCGAGCGACAACACGGCGCGCATCTGGGACATCGCGGCGGGGCGGGCCGAGTGCGAGCCGCTGCGGCATTCGTCCGGGGTGTATCGGGCGGTGTTTTCTCCGGACGAACAGCGGGTGGCGACGCTGTGTTTTGGCGGGGCCGTGTGGGTGTGGCGGCTGCCCGAGAGGGTGGAGCTTCCGACCCTGGAATTTGGCCAATCGGTCACTGCCGTGGGCTTTGCGCGGGACGGTCGGCACCTGGCGGCCGGGGGCGTCGGGGGGCGTGTGGCGTGGTGGCAGGTGGGCGACGGAACCCCGGCCCACCTTCCGACGCCGCACGTGGGCCGGGTGTGGCAGGTGGAGTTCAGCGGGAACGGCCGCTGGCTGGCCAGTGCCGGCAGCGACGGGGTGGTTCAACTGGTGGACCTGGAAACGCGGAGCCTGCGCCGACTCGAGCACACTGATTGGACCTGGGTGATGTCGGTGCGATTTGATTCCGAGGACAAACGCATGGTCACCGCGGGGCACGATCGTCACGTCCTCGTGTGGGATGTCGCCACGGGTCAGGCGCTCGCGGATCTCGTCCATCCCCAGGGCGTGAACGAGGCTTGTTTCAGTCCGGACGGAAAGTTCGTGCTCACGCGTTCGAAGGAGGACCGGGCCCGGCTTTGGGACAGTGGCACCGGGCGGTTGTTGTCGGAATCGATGCAGCACGCCAGCTGGCTGGATGCGGCGTTCTTTGGTCCGGAGGGTGGGCACGTGTTGACGGCCTCCAGGGACATGAGTGTCCGGCGGTGGAGTCTGGTCGATGCGTTCCGCAATGCGCGGGAGCCGTTGATGGAGGTCCGGGCGCCGGCCCCGGTTTTCGGGGTGGTACGGGATTCGGCGGGTCGGAATCTGGCGGGGTTGCTGGGGGATCAGACGGTGGCTCTCTGGCAGGGCGGGACGTTGAAGCCGGGGCCGGTTCTGGAGCACGCGCAGAACGTGTTGACCGCCGATTTTGATCCCGCCGGTTCGCGGCTGGCCACGGCGGCGGGGAAGGCGGGGGCGCGGATTTGGGATGTCGCTTCGGGCCATCCCTTGAGCGAGCCGTTGCAACCTCCGGGCCTGACTTATGTGGTGCGGTTCGATCCGTCGGGGGAGCGCTTGTTGACGGCGGGGGACGACGGCCGTCTGCGATTCTGGCCGTCGAGGCCGATGACGCGACCCGCGCCCTCGTGGCTTCCCGACTTCGCCGAGGCGCAGGCGGTGCTGGTGGGGGATTCCTCGAGCGGGTTTCACCAGGTGGGGGTGAAGACCTGGCGACAGATTCAGGAGATGTGGAAGGGCCGGGAAGGTTTCGATGCCACCACCCGCGACGGCCTCTCTCCCACTCCGCCTTGAACCGCAGTTTCCGAACTCCCCTCTCCCAGCCCCGCACCTCCCCACTCCCCACTCAGTGCAAAATGGGAAATGGGTGATCCTGCCGGACGAGGGTGGCGTCGAGATCGAGGAAGAAGTCGAGACGCCGTTCGGTTTCCTCGAGGTCGATGTGCCGGGCCATGATGAGGTAGGTGGCGTAGTGGTTGCCTTCTGATTCGACGAGACCGGAGAAGAAGGCGGCCAGTTCGGGGTCGCGTTCGGCGAGGGCGGCGCCGAGCCATTGGAATTTCTCGCAGCTGCGCCCTTCGATGAGGGCGGCGCAGACCAGGTGATCGATGACCTGGTGCCGTTCCCCACGGCGGACGGCGCGCATCAGGCCGCCGATCCAGGGGCTGGCGTGGGGGGCGCTGAAGGGGATGCCGCGGCGTTTGAGAATGCCGAGCACGAGTTGGAAGTGTTGCAGCTCTTCGATCGCGATGGCGTTGAGTTCGTCGACGCGATCGAAGAGGTCGCGGTATTTCTCGAGCGTGAGGGCGCTGGTGGCGGCCTTGCGTTCGAGATGGGCGTGGTCCACGAGCACGGCCGGGAGGTTCGCGAGAACCTTGGGCAGCCAGGTGTCGGGGGGCTGGGCGCGGAAGAGCAGCACTTCGCGAGCCTGCCGTGCGGTCAGGCGATTTCCCAGCCGGGCCGGTAGGTTTCCTTGAGGAACTGGTCGGCCTCGGGGGCGTTGGTGGCCTTCATGTTGGGGCCGTCCCACCAGAGTTTCTTGCCGGTGCGCAGGGCGACGTTGCCGAGGAGGATGATCTCGGTGAGCCGCGCGCCGTACTCGAAGTTGCTGCTGGCGGGGGTGCCGCCTTTGCAGGCGTCGATCCAGTCGCGGTGATGGCCCTTGGAACGGGGCAGGACCTTGGCGGGACGCGGGAACGATTCGTGGAGTGTCATGGGGAAGATGCGCGGGGCGCCGCCCCACCCGGCGCAGGAGATGCAACCTTTCTCGCCCAGGAACAGGCTTCCGTTGCCGCCGCCTTCGAGCTGTTCGTCCGCGCCGATCCATTCCGGGATCTCGGGACGGATGCCGCCGTCGTACCAGTGCATCTTGAGCGCCGGGTAGTTGCCCTTGGCGGGAAAATGGAAGTGGAAGATGGCGGCGAACGGAACGCGCTCGGCATCCACGCCGTCGGGGGCAAAGGCTTCGACGCTGGTGGGGTGGTCGAGATCGTAGGCCCAGACCGCGTTGTCGATGTTGTGCGAGGCCATGTCGCCGAAGGCACCGCCGCCGAAGGCCCACCAGCCGCGCCAGTTGTAGGGGGCGTAATCGGGGTGGTAGGGACGTTCGGCGCGCGGCCCGAGCCAGAGGTCCCAGTTGAATCCCGCCGGCACGGGGGGCGTTTCCGTGGGGCGCCCGCGTCCCGGCACCCAGCGGCCGGCGTCGGACCAGGCGTGGATCTCGCGCACGGCACCGATGGCGCCGGCGCGCAGCCATTCGACCGTCTGCCGGATCCCTTCGCTGGAGTGGCCCTGGTTGCCGAGCTGGGTGGCGACGCCGGTTTCCTTGGCGACCTTGGCGAACATGCGGGCTTCCCAGACGTTGTGCGCCATGGGTTTTTCGCAATAGACGTGCTTCCCGGCGCGCATGGCGCGGATCGAGACCGGGGCGTGCGCATGGTCCGGGGTCGCGACCAGGACGGCGTCGATGCTCTTCTCCTTCTCCAGCATGACCCGGAAGTCCTCGTACTCGGCGCAGTTGAACCCGGGTTTCTTCGCCGCGTAAAACTTCTCGATCTCGGCCTTCACGGGTTTCCGGCCGGCCTTTCCCTTGAAGTAGAACTTTCCGTAATCGGCGTCCTCCATGGGGTCGGCGACGGCCATGACCTGGACGTCATCGAGCTTGAGCAGTTCGCGGAGGTTGGTGCGGCCCTGGCCGCCGCAGCCGACGATGGCCACGTTCACCTTTTCGCTGGGCGGGACGAATTTGGGTCCACCGAGCACGTGCCGTGGAACGATGGTGGCGGCGGCGATGGCGGTGCCGGTTCGGGTGAGGAAGTCGCGGCGGTTGAGTCCGTGGTACGGGATTCGTTTGTTCATGGTGTGGGCATGGGGATGGGTGTGGGTTGTGGCGGCGGGAGGGCGCGCGTCAGGGCTGGGCTGTGGGGGGATCGTGCGCCTGCCTTTTGTCGGGCTCAAGGGGCAAGGAGGCGTGCCCGATCCTGGCGTCATGGACCGACGGAAATGCGGATGGCACCACGAAGCAGTTCTCTGCCTTCCCTCCCCGCCTTTCCTCCGCGCCTCTGCGCCTCTGCGCGAGGAAACAAAGGGCCGGGGGGAATCCTTACGCGTAGGGGTGGGAGCGAGGGCCAGGTCCGGAGGGTCACCACAGAGGACACAGAGAGTGTGAGGGAGAAACCGTCGACGCCGGTTGCGGAAGTTCGTTCCAAGGAACCATGAATCTGCAGCGCAAGGATGATCCGGTGGCATGGAGACCATTCTGGCCTGAATCCAACCCAGATTCCTCTGTGGTCCCTGTGCTCTCTGTGGTGACAAACAGGGATCGCTCCTCCCGCTCTTGAAAGGGTTGCGCCCACCCCGCCGATGTCCGGAGCCCCACAGAGGGATGGGTCTTTGGGCGGGGAGGAGGATTAAGATTAAGATTAAGATTAGGATTAAGATTAAGATTAAGGCCAAGAATAAGGGGAGGATTGAGATTAAGGAGAAGATGAGGTCGCCCTGCGGACAGGCTCTTTTTGCGGTGCGCAACGCCCGAGATTCGGAGGGCAGCCCGAGGAAGGGTGTAATCCGGCCGGGGCATTCCTGTGGAAGGCGGGGATGAGACAGCAGGTTGTGCCCAAGTGGCTTTGCTTTGCCGGGGTGGTGGTGATGTTGGCCCTCGGCCTGGCGCCGGTTTCCGTGCGTGCGCAGGAGTGCATGCGCTGGGCCCAGCGATTGGATGTCGGGGATCCCGGTCCGCAGAGCCGCCATTGCATGGCGTTTGATCGCGATCGGGGCGTGACGCTGCTGTTCGCGTCGGACGGTTCCTCCGATCTCTGGCAGTTCGACGGGAAAAGTTGGTCGAGGATTGCGGTGTCGGGGCCTCGTCCCGCGGACCGCCTGGATGCGGCGCTGGCGTATGATCCGGTTCGGCGCGTGGTCATGCTGGCGGGCGGGTTTGGTCGGGCGTCGCAGGATGTTCTGGCGGACACCTGGACCTTCGCGTTCAACGGGCCTCAATCCGGATCGTGGACGCGGCAGGCGGATCTGCCGGGGTGGTGGGATCGGCGGATTTCGCGGCCGGTCATCGAGGATGGCGGGCGGACGGATTTGCGGATGGTTTTCGACGAATCGCTGGGTGGTCTGGTGGTTTTCGGGGGCAGCGTGAATGCGTTCGTCGAGAATGGGGAGGGCGGGTATCGGGGACGGTATTCGAGTTGGTCGCGACTTTTTTGGGCGGGTGGGGACTGGGTGCGGACGGGCCAGACGCTGCCCGTGGCCGAGGGGTTGGAATTCGTGGCGACGACGGCGCCCGGGTTGTTGTACGACACGAAGCGCCGCCAGGTGTTGGTGCATGGGGGCCGGGTGTACGCGCCTCATGACGGTGGGGTGGTGCATCGGGCCTACGACGGCCTGGGCCTTTTGGGAACCAACGGCGTCACGCGGGTGGCGACGCGGCCGTCGCGATTCGGGCATCGCATGGTGTACGATCTGCGCCGCGACCGTTACGTGGTCTTCGGTGGTGCGGTGCTGGACGCCGGGGAGAATCCCGAGGGCCGCAGCCGGCTGGAAGGAACCCAGCCGTATTTGGAGTTCGTGCCCGGACAGAACGGATATCCCCAGGTTGTTCCGACCAATCCCGGGTCGGTGCCGGCGCCGCGCGTCGGTCACGACATGGTGTACGACGAGTGGCGTGGGGTGGTGGTGATGTACGGCGGGGCGCTGGTTTCCCTGGATGCGGGCCAGTTGCGGGAGACCTGGGAATTGCGGCCTCTCCTGGTGATGCCCCAGCCCTTCCCGGATCGGTTTGAGACCTGTGCCCGGCCTGACGCGAGTCTGGTCGATGCCATCACCCTATCGACCCAGGCCAGTTCACCCGGGGGCGTGACTTATGTCTGGCGCCATCTTCTTCATGCCGCGGCGGTCCGATTCGACGAGCTGCCGAGGCAGAACCCGACCCGAACCCTCAACCACTTGGGCGATCTCGGCGTGTGGGATGTGGTGATGACGGATGCCTGCGGCAACTCGATCACCTCCAATCCGTGTCGGATCCAGGTCAACAGCCCGCCGGCGGTGCGGGTCCAGCCGGTGTCGCAACAGGTCTGCCCGGGGGAACCGCTGGAGGTCTCAGTCGCGCCGGGGCCCGATTCGTACAACGCCCTTCTTGAGAAGGGATTCGACGCCTCCCCCGAACGCCCGGTTCGTTATCAGTGGTACCGACAGA
>CAYZAE010000055.1:0-36333 GCA_964476125.1 uncultured Verrucomicrobiota bacterium
TGGCCTACGGCGACGCCAACGCCATCGCCATGGAGATCGGCGAATACGAGGTGCTCCCCGTCGTCGAGGAAGTCCCCGTCATCTGCGGTGTCCATGCCACCGACCCCCGCCGCCGCATGTGGCACTGGCTGCTTCAGGTCAAGGACATGGGCTTCAGCGGCGTGAACAACTTCCCCACCCACACCATCGTCGACGGCCATTTCCGTGGCGTGCTCGAGGAAACCGGCATGAGCGTGCGCAAGGAGTACGAAATGGTCGCACTCGCCCGGCGCATGGACCTCTTCTCCATCGTCTACGTCGGGTCTGCGGAGGAAGCCGTGGAAATGGCCAAGTCCGGCGCCGACGCCATCATCGCGCACGTCGGGACCACCGTCGGCGGCAGCATCGGCGTGAAGCAGGCGGTCGTGACCTGGGATTTCGCGATCGAGCGCACCCGGGAAATCGTCGCCGCCGCGAAACGGGTCCGGAAGGACATCGTGTTTCTTGCGCACGGCGGACCGATCAACACGCCGGAGGACGCCGACCGCATCATGAAGGAGACCGAGGTCGTCGGTTTCGTCGGAGCCTCGAGCCTCGAGCGCATGGGCGTGGAACAGTCGCTCACCGACCTGACCCGTCGCTTCAAATCCCTGAAAGCCCCGTCGGCCCGGGCAAAAACCTCCGCCGGCAAGGGTTCCCGTGCACGCGCCTGAACCCCGCCCTCCCGACGCGATGAACCCCGAATCCTCCCGACGCTTCGTCACGGCGGCCGAGAAGGTGGACTTTCTGTCTCCCTGGACCCTCGAGGAATGGCTGTGCCGCAATGATGTGGTTCCCAATGAGGAACTGCTGATGGTCCGCGCGAACATGGAGGCGGGCCACTGTCACCCGTTCCATACCCATCCCACGCGCGAGGAGATCATCTACATCCTCTCGGGCCGGGCCGAGCAGTGGATCAACGGCCGCCATCGCATTCTCGGCCCGGGCGAGATGGTCCTGGTCCGCAAGGGCGAGGTTCATGGCACCTACAACCCCTTCCGCGAGCGCCTCGTCTTCCTCGCCATCCTCTCGCCCTCCAACGCTCCCGAGCCCGGGATCGTGGATGTCTCCAAGGAGGAACCCTGGGCCTCGCTGCGCGAAAAACACGGCCTCCCCGCCTGCACGTAGGCTCCTCCCCACTCCCCACTGCCTACTCCCGGCTCCCCACTCCCGGGGCCGTTCGGTTCTGCAATCCACGCTGGATGCCGAGGACCTGGGCCAGGGCCTGCTTGGCGGCCTCGTTCCTGGGCTCCAATCGGATCGCCTCCGCCAGATGGATGGCCGCAGCTTCCCACTGCTGAAGTCGTGCGAGGGCGATGCCGAGATTGAACTGGCCCCGGGCATGGTCGGGCTTCCATCGCACCACTTCGGCAAACTGCTGCCGGGCCTCCTCGATCTTCTCCTTCAGGGCGTACTCGACCCCGAGCAGGTACCGCGCCTCCCAGAGCCTGGGATCGAGTCGGACGGCCTCCTCCAGACTCGCGATCGCCAGTTCGCCCTGCTTGTTCGCCGCCTGGGCATCCGCCAGCCGCAGATATGCGCGCGCGTGATCGGGCTGGATCTTCAACGCCTCACGGCAAACCCCCACCGCCTCGTGCGGCCGGCCCCGCGCCACCAGCAGTTCGGACAGTTCGAGCCGGGCCTCGATCCAGTCGGACTGCATCGCCACCGCGCGTTCGATCAGCGGCTGCGCCTCCTCAAGACGACCCAGGCGACGGAGCATGGAACCCGACTGGAGATAGGCGACGGGATGATGCGGCAGCAGTTCCACCACCCGCTTCCATTGCTCCGCCGACCCCGCCAGATCCCCCACACCTTCGAGAAACTCGGCATAGGTCCTCACCAGATGATGATCGCCGGGCGCCGACGCCACGGCGTTGGTGTAAACCCCGCGGATAAATCGCGCGCCCTCCGGCGTCTGGGCCCGCCGTTGCTTCGATAATTCCGTCGCCAAAGCCTCGATATGCCGGTCGTGATTCAACCGGTTGGTGAACGGCGCTTCCAGACAGCGGCGCAACATCAGTTCCGCCGCCGACCCACGACCCCAGGGCGTGAGCGCCAGACGGGTCGCGCAGGTCGCGGGCGTGGCCCAGTCCCCCGGCGTCTGCTGCTTTCTTAGCGCCTCGGGAAACTCCGCGGCCAATCCCTCCGCGAACGCCCGGGCCAGCGCATGATTGCCCTCGGGCGTGAGATGGACGTGTTCATAGAACGATTCCCCGCCCGGCACACCCCCGGGAACTTCCTTCGACAACGCGGCCTCGGCGTCGACGAGCACCGACGCAGTCGCCGAAGCCGTGCGCCGCACGATGTCGTTCAGCCGGGAATCGGCACGCAGCGGCAGGGTGTCGAAATCGCGCGCGCGAACGAAGGCCTCCGAAACGGCCTTGGATTCCGCGTTGGTTCCCGCCAGCAACGCCTGCCCGAGCACAAATCGCACGCCCGCATGCCGACCACTTCGGGCGACGGCCTTCTCCAGCCAACCCTGGGCTTCCGCCGACTGCCCGTTGGTGAGCGCCTGAAGCCCGGATTCAAAATCCTTCGTCCATGCCGCCAGTTCGGCCGCGGCCAGATCCGGATCGTGCACCGAGCCAAACGGACCGCAGTCCCGCAGATTCACCGCCACCGTGCCGAGCAGCACCCGCGCCCCCGAGGCCTGGCCGGCGCGCGCGAGATCGTTCAGATTCCTCTCGAAAGCTTCATAAACCCGGGCCCGCTGCGGGGATTCTCCGGTGATGCTCTCCCCGGCCATGACCCGCAACCCGGACCAGCGGCTGCTTCCAATCGGTTGTCCCCGGAATCCACCCGCCATCGACTCGATCGCCTGCCCGATCCGGGTGGCCTTGGCCGCGAGAACCAGCCGTACCACCGGCCATGGCAATCCCCCCCCGCCCAGCGCACTGCCCGCCCCGAACGGCCCCAGCATCTCGTTGTTCCCCGCAAACACGATCCAGTAATCCGCCCCCAACCCGGCGCACTCCCGCGCCATCGGCAGCAGCGCATGCGAGTTGATCGCCGTCATCGCCACCGGAATCACCTCGAATTCCACCCCAGGATACCGGTCCTTCAACAACACCCCAAGATACCGCGCCACCCCAAAGGCCGGCTTCGGATCCCCCATCGCCGCCGACTCCCCAAAAATCAGGATCCGGATCGCACCCGGCGCCTTGTGACGGGATATCAAGGTCGGCGGCGGAACCCGCAACAACCCCGGCGGAAAAAAACGTCGACCAAAGTTCGGATTCTCCACCAGCCAGTCCGGCGCCCCCGCCTTCGGCACGAAATACGAGGTGGCATAACCCCATCCCATCAACCGGAGCACGGCTTCGACCAACAGGAGAAGCAGAAGCGGGGCTGCCAACGCCAGAACAAGACGGCGCCCCAGCGAGGCGCGAGGACCGGAATGCGCAACGGACGAACTCACCGGCGCCAGCGTACCGTTCCCTCCCAACACTGGCGAGCACCGCGCTGGATCCCAGCCGGCGATTGGCCAACCCAAGGCCGGGTTGCACATCGGCCCCCCCTCCGACAGGGTCCCCCAGTCACACCGTATGCGAAGTCCCTTCACGCCCAGGAGTCGGCGTCCCACCCGCCGCATCCCGCCGCGGATGCTCGTGATCCCGCTCCTGCTCCTGCTCCTGCTCCCGCCGCTTTCCTGCGTCGCCGCACCTGACTGGATCCCAGGCACCGGCCATCGCCACGCCCCGCTCACCGTCGCCACCAACACCACCGTCGGCCTGCGTCTCACCGACCCGCAAACCACCGGCCTCGCCTTCACCAACACCATCCCGGAATCGCGACACCTCACCAACCAGGTCCTCCTCAACGGCTCCGGCATCGCCGCCGGCGATGTCGATGGCGACGGACGCACCGACGTCTTCTGCGCCGGATTCGACAACGACAACGCCCTCTTCCGGAACCTCGGCGGATGGCGGTTCGAGAATGTTGCGGCCCAGGCCGGAGTCGCGCTGCCCGGACTGGACTGCACGGGAGCCGCGTTCGCGGACCTCGACGGCGACGGCGACCTGGACCTGGTCGTGAACACCCTCGGCCAGGGCACCCATCTCCTCCACAACGACGGCCAGGGGCGCTTCACCCGATCCCCCACGGTGCTCAACCCCGGCCGGGCCGGAATGACTGCGGCCCTCGCTGACTTCGATGGCGATGGCCGGCCCGATCTTTACATCGCCAACTACCGGACCCGCGCGCTCATGGACATGCCGGGCATCCGCATGACCTTCAAAAAGGAGGGCAACCGGACGGTCGTCGACACCCTCGGCGGGCGTCCCGCCACCGACCCCGAGTTCGCCGGCCGCTTCCAGATCAATGAAAACGGCGGCATCGAGGAAAACGGCGAAATCGACGTGCTCTACCGCAACCTCGACGGCTCCCGCTTCGAGGAAGTCCCGTGGACCGGTGGCGCGTTCCGCGACGAATCCGGCAGGGCCCTCCAGGAACCGCCCCGCGATTGGGGCCTGGCCGCGATGTTCCATGACGTCAACCACGACGGACGCCCCGATCTCTACGTCTGCAACGAT
This sequence comes from uncultured Verrucomicrobiota bacterium, assembly GCA_964476125.1. Taxonomy (GTDB): domain Bacteria; phylum Verrucomicrobiota; class Verrucomicrobiia; order Limisphaerales; family CAIMTB01; genus CAIMTB01. The sequence continues at coordinate 4,554 of CAYZAE010000055.1, forward strand.
TTCCAATCCCCCGACCGCCTCTGGCTCAACCAGGGCGGCGGCCGGTTCCAACTCGCCCCGGCACTTTCCCTCCGGCGCACCAGCCTGTCGTCCATGGCGGTCGATTTCGCCGACATCAACCGGGACGGACACGACGATTTCGTCGTGCTCGAAATGATGACCCGCGACCACCGCCAACGCATGCGCTGGGTCCGCGAAAACTTTCCCCATCGACCCGTCATCGGCCGCTATGACGACCGCCCCCAACTCGAGCAGAACACACTCCAACTCGGCCGCGGCGACGGATCCTGGGCCGAAATCGCCCAACTCTCCGGCGTCGAAGCCACCGAATGGGCCTGGGCCTGCGCCTTCCTCGACGTGGACCTCGACGGCTGGTCCGACCTGCTCGTCGTGAATGGCATGGAACGCGCCGGACGCGACCAGGATGTCGCGGACCGACTCCGGGCCGCGCGTCAGGGAAAACGCGTCACCGAAGCCGACATCTTCCAGGGCCGCCGCATGTTTCCGCGACTCGCCACCCCCAACGTGGCCTTCCGCAACCGCGGCGATCTGACCTTCGCCGATACCAGCCGCGACTGGGGCTTCGACCTCGCCGCGGTGTCCCAGACCCTCGCCCTCGCCGACCTCGACGACGACGGCGACCTCGACGTGCTCGTCGGCAACCTCAACGCCGCCGTGGCCGCCTACCGCAACGACGCTCCCGGCCCGCGCATTGCCGTCCGCCTCGCAGGCCGCAGCCCCAACACGCGCGGCATCGGCGCCCGGATTGAACTGATCCCGGATCCCGCGCCATCCACCGCCACGAATGCGCAAGCCTCGGAGACAACCGTTGCTCTGCGGTCGCAGACATCCGAGGTGACAGCCGGCGGTCGCTACCTCGCCGGGGACGATTTCACGCGCGCCTTCGCAGCGCCGGGTCCGGGACGTTTCACCTGCCGGGTCCGATGGCCCGGGGGCGGTCGCTCCGAAATCCCGGGCATCGCCCCCAACACGCTGCTCGAAATCACCGAACCCGAAACCCCAAACCGAACGCCTGACCCGGCCCCGCCCGTCGCAGCACCCGCGACGGCTGGATTCCGATTCGAGGAGGTCAGCGCCCTGATTCAGCACCGTCACACCGAGGAGGCGTTCGATGACTTCACGCGCCAGCCGTTGCTCCCGCACAAACTCAGCCAGCCCGGACCCGGCGTCGCCTGGCTCGATCTCGACGGGGATGGAGACGACGACCTCGCCCTCGGCGCAGGTCGTGGCGGAAGGATCGCGATCTTCCGCAACGAAGGATCCGGCCGACTGAGCCCCTGGAATTCCCCGGCCCTCGCCAACCCGCTCGATCGCGACACCACCGCGCTCATCGCCTGGCCCCAGGCAGGAGGGCGCTCACGGCTGCTGGCCGCCCAGGCCAATTACGAGGACGGCGCCGCCCTCGGCCCCGCCGTGGTCTCCTGGGATTCCGCGAAGAATTCCCTCGAGGAAATCGTCCCGGCGGACGACTCCAGCCCCGGCCCGCTGGCCCTCGCCGACATCGATGGGGACGGCGACCTCGACCTGTTCGTCGGTGGCCGCGTGATTCCGGGCCAATGGCCGGCCGCCGCGACCTCCCGATTCCTTCGCAACGACCGCGAACGGTTCGTCCCCGACAATCCCCGCAGCCGCGTGCTCGCAGGAATCGGACGGGTCTCCGGTGCGGTGTTCACCGACTTCGACAACGACGGTGACTCCGACCTGGTGCTCGCCTGCGAATGGGGACCGGTGCGTTTGCTTCGACAGGACCGCGACGGGTTCACCGACCTCACCGCCCCGCTCGGACTCGCATCCGCCACGGGCTGGTGGACTTCGGTCGCCGCGGGAGATTTCGACGGCGATGGCCGGATGGATTTCGTCGCCGGAAACTGGGGTCGCAACACCCCTTATGAACGGTTCCGACGAATCGCCACGCCGGGATCGCAGGAAACCCCCGCGGAACTGCGCCTGTACCACGGCGACTTCAACGGGGATGGCATTTTCGACGTCCTGGAGGCGCATGCCGACGGAACGCCCGATCGTTTCGTGCCCCGCGAACCGTTGACCGCGCTCGGCCCTGCGCTGCCCTTCCTTCGCGAACGGTTTGCCACGCATACCGCCTTCGGTGAGGCGGACATCCCCCGGATTCTCGGCGCCGCAGCCGCCCAGGCTCGAATCGAACGGGCCACCTGGCTCGAGTCCACGGTCTTCCTGAATCGCGGCGACCACTTCGAACCACGCCCGCTCCCCGTCCAGGCCCAGTCGGCTCCAGCGATGGGAATCGCAGTCGCCGACGCCGATGGCGATGGCCGGCTCGATGTCTTTCTCGCCCAGAACTTCTTCGCCGTCCGCCCCCACACCCCGCGCTACGACGCGGGCACCGGACTCTGGCTCCGCGGCGATGGACACGGCGGATTCACCGCCGTTCCCGCCGACACCGCTGGAATCCGCATCGACGGCGAGCAACGGGGCGCGGCAGTCGGGGACTACGACGGCGACGGGCGAATCGATCTCGTGGTTGGACAGAACGGTGCCGCAACCCGGCTCTTCCGAAACCTCGGGGCCCGGCCGGGACTGCGCGTGCGATTGCAAGGACCGGCGGCGAATCCCGCCGCCATCGGCGCACGGATCGGGTGGAAAGGCGAAATGAGCATTGGTCATGAACTCCATGCAGGAACGAGCGCGCTCTCCCAAAACTCCCTGGTCGCCGTGCTCGCACCCTCCGCGATCTCCAAACCCTTGGTGGTGAAGTGGCCCGGTGGGAAGACCACGGACTACGAGGTTCCCCCCGACGCCCGCGAGGTCGCCGTATCAATGACGGAATTGCGATTGGTACGTTGAATTCGGCATGGCCTGGCGTCGCGTTGATCGCTCACGAGCCAAGCAATCCACTGGGTCATTCCGCAGGGCGGTAACGGAATCCCTCCAATCGTCCCCCGTTCACGGGAAACCCCTTGTGAACCTTCAAGACCGCGCAGATACGGTCTAATGACCTAGGGCGAATCGCGGGGCCTTGCCGTCCCTCCGCTCTCTCCGGTCGTCGTACCCGTTCCTCGGGCCCGTCGCCCGGTCTGGCTTCAGAACGGTTGGGTCCGCCCTGGCAGCGCTGACGCGCTGCGTCCGCAGGGCATAAGCCCGAATAAACCGACCCAGTAAAAGCCATGCAATCCAGACCCACAACGCAACGTTGGTGGACTGTCGCGGGAGCGACGGCCCTGGCCGCCTCGGCGATGACCGCCCACGCGATCACCGACAAGGTATTCAACTTCGACAGCGACCCAGGCGGCGTCCTCAACACCTACGGGAACGCGGAATGGCGCCAGACCGATGGCAACCCCGCCGCCGGGGGCTACCTCGCCATCACCGACGCCATCAACAGCCAGACCGGCATCATCGTCTTCGATGACTTCGACTCCGGCCTGGTCGTCAAAGGTTTCAACTTCAAGGTCGACCTCCGCATCGGCAATCCCGTCGGCAACGACGGACGGCCCGCGGACGGTTTCAGCGTGAACTTCGCGCGCTCGACCGATGCACTCGTGGCTGCCGTCGACTCCGGCGGCACCCCCGACGGCTACAACCAAACCCCAGGCGCCCCCGAAATGGGCACACGCACCGGCGTCGCCGTCTGCTTCGACACCTGGTCCGGCAACACCCTCCCCGATGGCGCCGATATCGAAGGCATCCTGGTCCGGGTCGATAATGTCACCGTCACCCGATTCGCCATGGCCACCCGCAATGGCGCCTGCGACGACCCCACCAGCCTGCAAACCGGCCCTTACACCGTGGATAGCAACGGGGCCTACGACCAACTCTGCTGGAAACAGCTGGAAGTCGACCTCAACGACACCGCCCAGCTCACCGTCAAGTGGAAGGGCTCCACGCTGCTGGACAAGTACCAGACCTCCTTCCTGCCCAGCAAAGGACGCATCGTGCTCATGGGCCGCACCGGCGGCGCCAATCAGAATAACCACGTCGACAACATCCGGATCACCACCATCCCGGCCAGCACCGCCACCGTCAGCGGACTGACCCCGAAGATCAACGGGTTCACCGCCCGAATCGAGGACGCCCCGGGCAGCGCGGTGGATACCTCCACCGTCGCCGCGAAACTCGATGGAACGACCGTCGCGGTCGTGACCACCAAGACCGACGGCGTGACCACCATCACGTATGTCATGCCCGCCGGTCAGCGTCTGCTGTCCGCCTCGGCCCATACCCTGGAACTCGCCTTCACCGCCGGCGCCACCCCCTACACCGTCACCCGCAACTTCACCGCGCCCACCTACGGCGTCGTCGTCGCCAGCACCAAAGCCACCGGCGTCAACACCGGCCAGCAGGGCTTCCGCATCCGGCCCCACCAGGTCGACAGCGTCCAGCCCAACACCATCGTCTGGTCCGAGGAACAGCTCCGCGGCCTCCGTGGCGCCAATCGCGTCAACCTCGCCACCTCCGGGATCACCGCCGACGCCCAGGGCTTCATCACCTGGGACGCCCTCCCGCTCGACTTCAAAAACGCCAGCGGCGGCGCAGGCCGTTTCACCTTCGATTACGGCTTCGACCTCGTCGGTCTCCCCGGCTGGAACGAAGACGGCTCCCAGAAGGCCAACGAGGATAATTCCGTTCTCGAAATCCTCTCCTTCGTCCAGTTCCCCGCCGCCGGCGTGTACACGATGAACGTGGCCTCCGACGACGGCTTCCGCATCCAGACCGCCGCCAACTCCCGCGACGTCTTCGCCGTCATGCTCGGCGAATACAACGGCGGCCGCGGCGTCGACGCCGGAACCACCTTCGACCTCTACGTCGAGGAAGCCGGCACCTACCCGGTCCGTGTCCTCTGGGAAAACGGCGGCGGCGGCGCCGGCCTCGAATGGACCACCGTCAACAGCGACGGCACCTACAGCCTCGTCGGTGACACCACCGACGCGAAGGCGCTCAAATCCTACCGGACCAGCACCACAGTCGTCCCCTACGTCGCCTCCGTCTCCCCCGGCATCGGCGCCACCGGCGTCCATGCCCAACCTGAACTGATCGCGGTCTTCGAAAACGCCTCCGCCGTCGGGGCAAGCACCATCCAGCTGTCCCTCGACGGCACAGCCCTGGCCACCACCACGACCACCTTGGGAACCACCCTGACCGCCAAGGCCTCGATTCCCAGCGCCCTCGCCTCGGCCTCGACCCACGCAGCCAAACTGACCTACACGCCCACCGGCGGCTCCGCCATCACGCGGGAATGGTCGTTCACCGTCATCACCTTCGCCGCCAGCGTGCTGCCCGTCAGCCTCGCCGGCGATCCCGGCTCCGGCTCCGTCCCCGGCTTCCGCGTCCGCGTGAACCAGATGGACGTCGCCCCCGACCAGACCGACATGACCCTCCGCCAGGCCAACGAACTCGTGTTCGCCGAAGGCGCCCTCGCCGGCAAGGCCGGCCCCAACGTCGCCGACCTGACCCAGTTCACCGACGGCGGCTTCTACAACGAAACCGGCACCATCAACTACTCGCAGCCCGGTGCCGACGGCAACCCCGAGGTCCAGGGCAATTTCGGCGGCGAAAAACCCATCCCCGGCATCCCCGGCAAGGGCCTCGCCGAAGGCAACACCGACAGCGTCACCGCGGAAGTGCTCACGTTTGTCGAATTCCCGGCTCCCGGGTTCTACATGATGGGCGTCAGCAGCGATGACGGCTTCAAGGTCACATCCTCCCACACCGCCGGCACCCCCGGCATCACCGTGCTCGCCCCCGCCAACCTCGCCGGCATCGTCGCCGGTGTCCTCAGCCGGCGCGGAGACGAAAGCGGCGGCATCTTCGCCCCGCTCACCCCGACTCCCATCGAAGCGGATGTCGTCGCCGTCCAGGGCAACAACGTGAACTGGGACGCCGCCACACCCGCCAACCAGGGCTGCGGCACCGCCCTCGTCAACGCTGCCCAGGTCGCCGGCAAGATCGCCCTCATCCCCCGCGGCACCTGCACCTTCCTCGAGAAGGCCCGCAACGCCGCCAATGCCGGCGCCGTCGGCGTGATCATCTACAACAACCGCTCCGACCCGCCCATCATCCTCGCCGGCGACGCCAACACCGTCGCGGTTCCCGTGCTCATGCTCAGCCGCACCGACGGCGACAAACTCGCCGCCGCCTCCGGCGTCCGCATCCGTCTGCAGGGCGAAACCGGTCAGGTGCTCGGCCAGTTCAACGCCGGCCGCGGCGCCACCGACACGGTCTTCGGCATGCAGGTCGACAAGGCCGGCGTGTACCCCCTCCGTCTCCTCTGGTGGGAAGGCGGCGGCGGCGCCAACGTCGAATGGTTCTCCGTCCAACCCGACGGCACCAAGATCCTCGTGAACGACACGACCAAGGCCGGCGCCCTCAAAGCCTTCCAGAAGGCCACCATCACCGCGCGCCCGCCCATCACCATCGCCACCTCGGGCGGCAACGTCGTCGTCACCTACGGCGGCACCGTCCAGTCAGCCGACAAGGTCGAAGGCCCGTACGCCGACGTCCCCAACGCCCCCGCGGGCGGCACCCTCACCGTCAGCCCGACCGGAACCCAGAAGTTCTACCGGGCGCGGAACTGAGCCGGATTATCAGCAGCAGGCCGGACGCCACGGGGCGTCCGGTCCTCTCAGTAACACAAGCAAACACAGAAGGACCGGGCCACGGGGCCCGGTCCTTTTTTGCCGCCAACCCGCAACCTGCGCGGGAACACGACGGACGTTTCACCGGCACCCCGACTATCCCGGGCGCCCCTCTTCAGTTCTTCACAAAACCCGGATCATTGCCGGTCACCAGATAGAGAACCGCCATGCGCACGGCGAGTCCGTTGGTCACCTGCTCCAGAATGACCGAGCGATCGCCATCCGCAGTGTCCGCATCGATCTCCACCCCGCGGTTGATCGGGCCCGGATGCATGATCAGGACATCCGGCTTGAGGCCCGTCATCCGCGCCTTGTCCAAACCAAACATCGACCGGTACTCGCCGATACCCGGAAACATGCTCTGGCGCTGGCGCTCATGCTGGATGCGCAGGAGATTCACCACGTCGGCATCCGCCAGCGCCTCGTTCACGTTCCAGCACACCCGGCACCCGAGTTCCTCAAAGACCCGCGGCACAAGCGTCGGCGGACCACACAAGGTCACCTCCGCCCCCAGCTTGCGCAGGGCCCAGATGTTCGACCGGGCCACCCGGCTGAACAGGATGTCCCCCATGATCGCCACCTTCAGCCCCTCGATCCGCCCCTTCTTCTCCCGGATGGTGAACACATCCAGAAGCGCCTGCGTCGGGTGCTCATGCGCCCCATCCCCCGCATTCACCACGCTGCACTGAAGAAAGCGCGCCAGAAAATGCGGCGCACCCGCCGCACTGTGCCGGATGATGATGATGTCCGCATTCATCGCCTCCAGATTCCGCGCCGTGTCCCGCAGGGTCTCCCCCTTCTTCAAGGATGAGGTGTCGGCATTGAAATTGACCACGTCCGCCGTCAACCGCTGCGCCGCCAGCTCGAAGCTGATCCGCGTCCGCGTCGACGGCTCAACAAACAGGTTGATCACCGTCTTCCCCCGCAGCGCAGGCACGGTCTTGATCGCCCGATTGCCCACCGCCTTGAAGCCCCGCGCCGTGTCCAACACGGTCAGCAACTCCTCGGTCGAGAGGGATTCAATATCCAGAAAATGTCGTCGGTTCCAGGTCATGGGGCCTCCAGGTAAACTCCATCATCACCACCGTCCTCCACCCACCGCACCTCCACCCGCTGCGCAGGTCGGGTGTCCAGCTTCCGCGCCACGTAATCCGCCTGAATCGGCAACTGCCGGTGTCCGTGCCGGTCAATCAACACCGCCAACTGCACTCGGTCAGGTCGCCCATAATGATGCAACGCATCCAACGCCGCCCGGCTCGTCCGACCACTGAACAGGACGTCGTCCGTCAAAATCACCGTCGCACCATTCACGTCCCCCGGCAGATTGGTCGGATGCACCGTCGGCGCCGGTCGCTGATGCAGGTCGTCCCGATGCAAGGCCACATCCAACTGGCCCGGCGGAACCGGATGACCCAGCAGCTTCTCCAACTCGGCCGAAAGCCGCGCCGCCAAATGGATCCCACCCTTCTGCACCCCCACAATCAACAACCGCGCCACACCGGAATTGCGCTCCGCAATCTCGTGCGCCATTCGCCCAATCGCGAGCCTCAGGCCCGTCGCGTTCATCAGCACCACCCGGGAAGTCATCGTTGTCCCTGAGTTCACCGCGCCCCGCCTCCCGGTGGCAACCGGAAACACCCGCTCAAGCCATGATCGCCAACGCAATCTCCCGCGCCCGCTCCTCCCCAAACAACCGGCGCACCATCGCCAACCCAAAATCCAACGCCGTCCCGGCACCCCTTGACGTCACCAGCGGACCATCCTCCACCACCCGCTCCCCACCCAGCGCCAAGGGAAGCTCCCCCTGCACCGAGGCATGCGCCGTGAAACGTCGGCCCGCCAACAAACCGGCATCCGCCAACACCGTCGGCGCCGCACAAATCGCCGCCACCCACCGCCCCCCATCCACAAACTCCCGCGCCAACCGCGCCGGCCGGCCATCCGCCCGCAACGCCTTCACCCCAGGCCCCCCGGGGATCAACAGCACATCAAACAACCCGGTCTCAACCTCCGACAACATCACCTCCGCCTCCACCCGAACCCCGCACCGCCCCGTCAACCAACGCCCGCTCCCCACCGAAGCCAACACCACCTCCGCACCCGCGCGACGCAGGAGATCCACCGGCGCCAGGGTCTCGATCTCCTCGAACCCATCCGCAAACACGCAAAGAACCCGGGGTGTCTTCATGGTCTTCGTCCTGGTTCGGTCCCCTCCGGCCCCGTCCTATTCCTTCGCCGACGCCCGCTCCTGCAACCACGCCAAATCCCGGTTGTTCGCCGTGGTGTACGCGTGATCGTGCCAACCCATCGTCGCCGGCGGCCGGAAGGTCCGCGAATCCACCCAGCGCGGCCGGTCCACATGGCCGTCCCCGAACGCCACCACACTGCTGCGATCATGATAGTTGGCCGGCACGTGGTAGAAAAAATTCCGCCCCATCGCGATGCCGAAGAACGGACGACAGATGCTCTCCGCATGAATCTCAATGAAGGTCAGCGTCATCGACGGCCCCGGAATCGACATGTCCGTCGACTTCCGGTACACCCGGTACCCCGCCGTCGGAAGCTCCCGGTAACGGTCCGGACTCCCATTCACAAACGGCTCCCAACCCACAAAGGAGTTCAGGCCGTAACTGCGCACCACCGGCCGCTTCTTGCCGCCCACCGTCACCAGCGTGCGGTCCGCCGGACACCGGTAAAGATCGTAGCTCCGGAGATAATTGGCGAAGAGCGACCGCTTCGGATCCGTGGTCAGAAAAGCGTTGGTGTTGTCCGGAAGATTGCTCTCGAAACTGCCCCCCACCCAGGTCGGGATCTGTCCAGCATCTCCCCGCCCGTTCGACGCCATCCGGTCATCGTTGTCGTCGGAATACAGCACCGAAATGATCGCCATCTGCTTCAGGTTGTTCGTGCACTTGATCGCGTGCGCCCGGTTCTTCGCCTTCGCCAGCGCCGGGAGCAGCATGCTCGCCAGAATCGCAATGATCGCCACGACCACCAGCAATTCAATCAGGGTGAAACCATTCCGCGGTCGGGAGATCTCGATGGGGGTTCTCATCGGTGGACCCTACGAATCCCGCCCTGCGAACACACCGTCAAGCTTTGTGGCGCTGTTTCTCCTTGTTTACCAGCACGCCACTGCTTACCAAAACGACCCTTGAAGACGCCGCCGCCCTACCGTCTCGGAGTGCTCGGCTCCGGCAAGGGCTCCAACTTCGTGGCCCTCGCCGACGCCTGCAACGCCGGCCTCGTGCCCGCCCAGATCGCTCTCGTCCTGAGCGACGTCCCCGAAGCCGGCATCCTCACCCGCGCCGCCGAACGGGGCCTCCCCCACGAATTCGTGCCTCCAGGCCGGTTCCGCACCAAACTCGACGAAACCTCCGAAGCCGCCTTCGTCGACCGACTCCGCCAGGCCTCCGTCGATCTCGTCGTGCTCGCGGGCTTCATGCGCATTCTCAAAAACCCGTTCCTCCGCGCCTTCCCCTCCCGCGTCATCAACATCCACCCCTCGCTGCTCCCCTCCTTCCCGGGACTCGAAGCCTGGAAACAAGCCCTCGACCACGGCGTCCGCGTCACCGGCTGCACCGTCCATCTCGTCGACGAAGGCATCGACAGCGGCCCCATCCTCGGACAAAGCGCGGTTCCCGTGCGCGACGACGACACCCCCGAAACCCTGCACGAACGAATTCAACAGGCCGAACGCCGCCTCTACCCCGCCGTCGTCGCCGCCTTCGCCCGCGGCGATCTCCGGGTCGAAGGTCGTCGCGCCTTCGGATTTTCCCATGAGTAAAGACAAGCCAGTACTTCGCCTCGGCCTTCCCAAGGGCAGCCTCCAGGACGCCACCCTCCAGAAACTCGCGCGCGCCGGATGGAACGTCCAGGTCAGCAGCCGCTCCTACGTCCCCTACGTGGATGACCCGGAACTCGAAATCCGCCTCATCCGCGCCCAGGAAATCAGCCGCTACGTGGAGCATGGCTACCTCGACGCCGGCATCACCGGCCACGACTGGGTGATGGAAAACGGATCCGATGTCCGCGAGGTCGGCGAGTTCCTTTTCAGCAAGTCCACCCGCCAACCCACCCGCTGGGTGCTCGCCGTCCCCGAGGAATCCACCATCAAGGGCCCCAAAGATCTCGAAGGAAAACGCGTCGCCACCGAAGTGGTCAACCTGACCAAAAAATACCTCCGCAAACACGGAGTGAAGGCCGAGGTCGAATTCTCCTGGGGCGCCACCGAAGTCAAAGCCCACGAACTCGTCGACGCCATCGTCGAAGTCACCGAAACCGGCTCCTCCCTGCGCGCCAACCGGTTGCGCATCGTTGACACCCTCCTCACCTCCACCCCACGCATGATTGTTAATCATGATGCGTGGAAGAATTCCTGGAAAAAACAGAAGCTGGAGACCCTTTGTTTGCTGCTCCGGGGGGCCATCGATGCCGAAGCCAAGGTCGGACTCAAGCTAAATGTTGCCGCCGACCAGTTGCCAAAGGTGTTGCAAACACTGCCCGCCTTGCGTAATCCAACCGTCTCGTCGCTGAGCCAGCCAGGCTGGGTGGCGGTCGAAACGATCCTCGATGAGCAGGTGGTCCGGGAAATCATCCCGAAACTTAAGGCCGCCGGCGCTGAAGGGATCATCGAGTATCCCCTGAACAAAATCGTTTACTGAAAACGATTCAGGACTGGCAACAAGACCGAAACCGGGCACCGAAAGCCCTTTGACCGATTTGACTGTATGGGATCGCTGAAAAAACGTCGGAAGGCGAAAATCAACAAACACAAGCGCCGAAAGAAGCTGCGCGCCAATCGCCACAAGAAGCGCACCTGGCAGAAGTAACTGCCCGCTTCCCGAGCCCCTCCGGGCCCCGCCCGGCCGCTCTCACCGCGATCCCCTTCCAGGATTTGCTCCCGCCCGACGCCCCGTCGTCGGGCGGGACTCACCCAAAATCGGGTTCTTCGCTGTGGCCCATCGCGTCCATCACCGCTTGCCGCCCAAACGCGGTAAACGGCTTCTTTGCCTTGGGCTGTCCGCCTTCGCGGCACTTGCCCTCTGCGGCTGCCGTTCCCTACCCAAACCCGGCCAGCCGGCGGTCCTGCGCCCAGGCCAATCCCTCGACTCCTCCCACCTCAGCCTGACCGAGGAGGACGAACACCTCATCCAGGCTCACGCCCGCTTCGCCGCCGGTCTCGTCGAGGAACTCAACAACGCCCCCGAAACCGCCCTCGGCCATTACCTCGCCGCCATCCATCATGACCCCGGCAACGAGGAACTAACCCTCGACGTCACCCGCAAACTCATCGAACTGCGGCGCTTCGACGACGCCCTCGCCATCCTCCAGAAATCCTCCGCCCGCCCCGACGCCTCAGGCCAGGTCTGGGCCTGGCTGGGCACCGTTCACAAACTCCAAGGCCACCCCGATCTCGCCCAAACCGCCCACCAGGAAGCCATCCGCCGCACCCCACGCAACATCACCTCCTACCGCAGCCTCGCCCAAATCTACCTCGAGGCCGGTCAGATCCCCGACGCCATTCTCGTCCTCGAAGAAGCCTCACGCCAACCCGAGTCCGATACCCGCTTCCTCCTCCTTCTCGCCGATGCCCTCGGCGCCCTGCAGCAACTCAAGGATCCCACCGTCGGCGATCTCAAACCCAGGATCCTCGCCCTGCTCGAACGCGCCCTGGCCCTGCAACCCACCGAACCCGCGGAAATCCTCCGCCTCGCCGACCTGCTCCAGCTCTTCGGCGAAGGATCCAAATCCCTCCCGCTTTACCAGCGCCTCCTGGAATCCGATCCCGACCTGCCCGGTCTCCGCGAACGCCTCGCCGAGGTCTATCTGCGCACCGACAACAAGGACAAGGCCGCCGAGCAACTCCGGATTCTCGCCGCCAGAAAACCCACCAATCCACTCCCGCATTATTACCTCGGCGTCCTCGCCCTCGAATCCAAGCGCTACGACGAAGCGGTGTCCGCCTTCAACCAGGTCCTGATCCTCCGGCCCGACAACGAGGCCATCCATTACGATCTCGCCCTCGCCAATCTCAGCCACAACCGCCCCAACGAAGCCCTCGAGGTCCTCGCCCGCGCTCGCAAGAAATTCCGCGACTCCTTCCAGCTCGAGTTCTACAGCGCCGTCGCCTTCTCCGAACTGAAACGCTACGAGGACGCCATTCGAAGCTACACCGCCGCCGAAGTCATCGCCGGCGCCACCGCCCCCGAACAGCTCACCCACCTCTTCTACTTCCAGTCCGGCGTCGCCTACGAACGCGCCAAACGCTACGACGACGCCGCCGTCCAGTTCGAAAAATCCGTCGAACTCAAGCCCGACTTCGCCGATGCCCTCAATTACCTCGGGTACATGTGGGCCGAACGCGGCACCAACCTTGAACGGGCCCGCGAACTGATCCAAAAGGCCGTCGACCTCGAACCCGACAACGGCGCGTTCCTCGACAGCCTCGCCTGGGTCCTCTACCAGCTCAACCGCTCCGCCGAAGCCCTCCCTCTCCAGCTTCGCGCCATCGAACTCGTCAAGGAGCCGGACGGCACCCTCCAGGACCACCTCGGCGACATCTACTTCAAACTCGGTCGCACCGAGGAGGCCCGCAAAGCCTGGCAGCGCTCCCTCGAAATCGAGCCCAAACCCGAGGTCGAGCAAAAGCTCCGCCCGTCAGCCCCCTAAACCCGGCAAATCGGGACGGACGATTCGAGACCGCCATCGAATCACAGCCCCACGTCCGACCTCGCAATGGCGTCCGGACTTGGACTGCGGCAGCCCTCTGCCGCTTTGCAACAACCCAGGCCTCCGCAGCACCCCCCCGCCCTCCAACCCACCCCCTCCCGCGAGGTTCCCAAGGGTTCCCAAGAGCCTGTCCCCCTGCGCAGGCGCAATAGCGTCCGGACTTGGACTGCGGCAGCCCTCTGCCGCTTTGGAACAACCCAGGCCTCCGCAACACCCCCCCGCCCTCCCGCGAGGTTCCCCTGGGTTCCCAAGAGCCTGTCCCCCTCAGCCTGTCCCCCTGTGCACGGAAACCACCCGCGCCCGGAAGGCTGGCGTTGCCCGCTCCCACGGACCGGGTAGAGTACCGACCCGATGACGTCGTGCCGTACCATCCCGGGCTGGTTCATCCGGAGCTGCCTTCTTTGGCTCATCCTCCTGCCCGCCTCCCTCGAAGCCATCAACCCCCCGGCTCCGTTCAGCCGCGCCCCCTACCTTCAGTTCGCCAGTCCCACCCTCATCCACGTCGTCTGGCGAACCGAGGGCCCCATCGAACCCATCGTCCGCTACGGACGTGATCTTCGAAAGCTGGACGCCCAGGTCCGCCCCTCCCAAATCATCACCCGCGCCGCCCTCGGCACCAATGGACAGGTGCTGCCCACCCAATGGGTCCCCTTCCGCACCAAGGCCAATCTCGGCCTGCCCAAACTTCACTCCGCTCCAATCGGCACGTTCCAGTATGAAGCCCGCATCGAGGAGCTCGAACCGGAAACCACCTACTACTACGCCATCTTCGACGGCGACCGCCGGCTCACGCCCGAGGACGATTCCTACCGCTTCACCACCCACCCCACTCCAGGCACCGTCCGTCCCGTTCGCTTCTGGGTGATCGGCGATGGCGGCACCGGCCGCGAGGACCAGGCCGCCGTCCACTCAGCCATGCTCAAAACCGTCGAACGCGAAAAACACCCCCTCGACTTCTGGCTGCATGTCGGCGACATGGCCTACGGAATCGGTCGCGACATGGAATTCCAAAGCCGGTTCTTCGAATCCTACGACGCTACCCTCCGCAACAAGGTCTGCTGGCCCACCATGGGCAACCACGAAGGCCACACTTCCAGCGGACGCACCGGTCTCGGCCCCTACTATGACGCCTACGTCGTCCCCACCCGCGGCGAAGTCGGCGGTCTCGCCTCCGGCACCGAGGCCTACTACGCCTTCGACTACTCCAACATCCACTTCATCTGCCTCGATTCCCACGACCTCGACCGCCGCCCCACCGAACCCATGGCCCGCTGGCTCAAGGCCGACCTCGAAAAAACCCGCGCCGACTGGATCATCGCCTTCTGGCACCACCCCCCTTACACCAAGGGCAGCCACGACAGCGATACCGAGAAAGACCTCATCGAAATGCGCGGCCACATCATGCCCATTCTCGAACAGGGCGGCGTCGATGTCGTGCTCACCGGTCACTCCCACATCTACGAACGGTCCATGCTCATCGACGGCGCCTACGCCACCAACACCGTCGCCGAAAACTTCGTGCTCAACGACGGCGATGGCGACCCGGCCGGCGATGGCGCCTACCTCAAGAGCGCCGGCATCCATCCCCACCAGGGCACGGTCCAGGTGGTCTCCGGCCACGCCGGTCAGACTCTCGGCCGCAAAGGCTCCAGCCCGGTCATGCGCCGGATGCTCGTCGAATTCGGTTCCGTCCTCGTCGATGTCCGCGGCGACACACTTGTCTCCCGCATGATCAACCGGGACGGGGTCGAGAAGGACCTCTTCAGCATCGTCAAACGCGGCAGCGTCACCCCCGTCCGGCTCGCCCTGCCCTGGCAGCTCCCCGCCTACGTCAAGCCCACCAACGAAGTCAAAATAGCCGCCCAACCCGCCGTCGATAACCGCATCCTCATCCCCCACGGAGCTTCCTGGCGCTACACCTTCGAACCCGCCCCGCGCGGCTCCGAATGGACCACCCTCAACTTCGATGACAGCCAGTGGAAAACCGGAGAAAGCCCCTTCGGCTACGGCGTCGGCCTGCCCCGCACCGGACTTCACGAAATGCGCGGTCACCACTCCTTCCTCTGCGTCCGCCGGACCTTCGACATCCCCCAGGCCGATCGCATCACCGAACTCGGCCTCAAGATCGACTTCGACGACGGCTTCATCGCCTACCTGAACGGCCGCGAAGTCGCCCGCGTCGGCGTCGGTCGCAGCAGCGGTCGCAACGCCCAGAAGATCACCTCCCGCACCGAACGCACCTCCCAGTACATCGTGCTCAAGGACGCCCATAAATTCGCCCGGGACGGCTCCAACGTGCTCGCCATCGAAGTCCACAACTCAAGCATCGACAGCCCGGATCTGCTCCTCGACCCGGTGCTGATCCTCGAGGACTGATGAATTCGGGCCCTTCGAAGCGCCATCCCATCCCCCCCACGGCCACATGGCTCAGGGCCCTGGCCGCCGGAATTCTGCTGCTCCTCCCCACGGCCCCCTCCAGGGCCCATGAAGGACCTGAACACGAAATCGAGGAACTGACCGAACAGATCGCCCGCCACGGCGAAAACCCCGGCATCCTCATCGAACGCGCCATCGAATACGGCGTGCTCGGCAAACAAAACGACGCCATCCGCGACCTGGAACGCGCCATCCGACTCGACCCAGGCAACCTCCACGCCCTTCGGGAACTCGGCCGGTTCCAGTTCTCCGCGGGCCGGACCGACAACGCCCTTGCCAGCCTCGACCGCGCCCTGCGCCTGACCATCGAGGAACCCGTCGACCGCGGCGGACTCCTCATCCTCCGTGCCGAGATCCTCCGGTCCCTCGACCGTCCCCGCCCGGCTCTCGACGATTGCAACGCAGCCATCGGCCTCCATGCGTCCAACCCCGAATGGTACCTCCTTCGCAGTGAGCTCCAGCGCCAGGAGGGGCTCTCGAAAGTCCGCATCGAGGATCTCCGCAAAGGTCTCGAAATCACCGGCTCCGGATTGCTCGGCATCGAACTCGCCGAAGCCCTGCTCGACGACCGCCAGTTCCAGGCCGCCCTCCTCCGCATCGATCCCGAACTGGAATCCTCCCGGATCAAACACTCCTGGCGCCTCCGTCGCGGCCGTGCCCTGGTCGGACTCGCACGCCTGCCCGAAGGGCATCGCGAACTCAACACCGCCCTGACCGAGATTTCCGCGATTCTCGACCCCGCCCGCCCGGATCCCTCCCTGCTCCTCGACCAGGCCATCGCCAATGCCCTGCTCGGAAATCGTGAGGCCGTCCGAACCTGCCTCGAAAAGGCCCGCTCCCACCGCTTGGACAAGGGCACCACCCTCCGCATCCGGCAATGGCTCGATTCCACTGACAAAAAACCGCGCTCCCATCGCGGCACCGCCGACCCGACCCCGGCCGCACCCGGCTCGAGTCCGGCCCCAGAGCCAGGCCCGGACAGCGAACCCTGATCCAACCCGTGCAACGGCGAACGACCGTCCCCCGAACGTGCGGCAACGGATGGAGCATCATCCTGCTGATCCTGCTCGCCACCGCAACGGAAGCCAGGTCCGCCTCCCCCGCCACCTCACCCCAGCGCACCACCCTCCCGGTCGAATACTCGATCCGACATTGGAGCGGGGATGACGGTCTCCCGCTTCGTTCCGTCGAAGCCATTCTGCAAACCAGGGACGGCTTCCTCTGGTTCGGCATGAACAGCGGCCTCGGCCGCTTCGATGGAGCCGGATTCAAAGTCTACGATCCCCGCAACACCCCGGTCATGAAGGTTAGCTACGTGACCGCCCTCGCCGAGGACCCCCAGGGAGCCCTCTGGGTCGGCACCGCCGGCGGCGGCCTCATCCGCCGTGACCGCTACAGCTTCCAGCACTTCGGCCGGAACCAGGGACTCGAAAACGACCAGATCAAAACCCTCCACTTCGATCGCCAGGGCCGCCTCTGGGTCGGGACCGACGGCGGAGGCATCTTCCTTCGCGAGTCTCCCACGGCACAATTCCACCCTTTCAACCCACCTGGCGGCATCCCCGAACGCCACATCATCAGCATCACCGACGATGCCAGCGGCCAACTGCTCATCACCACCTACAAGGAAGGCCCCTTCCGCCTGACCGACACAGGTTTTCAAGCCATCCCCATCCTCCCCGCCGCGCCCCGCAACCCGGGCTACGCCCTCACCCGCTCTCCCACCGGCCGGGTCTGGCTGGGAACAACCTCCGGAGTGTACCGCTTCGAGGAAAATTCGTTCCGACTGTGGGCGCCTTCCACCAACCTCCCCGGACACGACCCCGTCGTCGCCTGGGAAATCGACGAACACGAAGTCTGGATCGGCACCGCTCAGGGTATGCTCCAGTGGCGCCGCGGCATCTGGACCTCCTTCCCCATCGGCGGCGGCTCCTCACCCCGGCTCGCCAATGCCTTCGTCCGCGACCGCGAAGGCAACATCTGGCAATGCTCCGAAGGCAGCGGCGTCGTCCAACTCCGCCGCGCCAAATTCGTCGCCCTCGGCACCCGGGAAGGACTCCTCTCCGACGAGGTCACCTCCGTGGCCCCAACCCGCGATGAATCCCTCTGGATCGGAACCTCCCGCGGACTCCACCGCCTGCGCCCCGACAGCCTCCAGACTTTCCGAACGGAGGAAGGCCTGCCCGACAACTTCATCTTTTCCATCGCCGAGGACACCCACGGAACCGTCTGGGTCGCCACCCGGCTCGGCGGACTCGCCGTCTTCGACGGCAACCGGTTCAACCCGCTCCCCAAATCCGAACAACTGCCCGTCCGTGGAGCCTGGTGCCTTGCCCCCACCCGTGACGGCTCGATCTGGGCCGGCACCGCCCAGGGAGCCTTCCGCTTCCGCGACCAACGCCGCGTCGAACATCTCCAGGGGCCCGGCATGCTCTCCAACGACGATGTCCGCGCCATCACCGAGGACGCCGAAGGCGCCCTCTGGCTGGGCACCTCCTACGGGCTCTGCCGCCGCATCGGCGATCGCACCGAAAGCTTCACCACCCTCGAAGGCCTCCCCCCACTCGAAGTCGTCATCACCCTGCTCGCAGAATCCGACGGATCCCTCTGGATAGGCACCCTCACCCGAGGGCTCTTCCTCCATCGCAACGGCCGCTTCCACCACCTCGGCCCAAGTCAGGGCTTTCACGCCGACGGCGTCGTCTCCATCACCCGGGAAGGCGACCATCACCTCTGGATCGGAACCAGCCGCGGCGTCTTCAGGATCGAACGATCCGCCCTGCTGGAGGCCGCCCAGGGCTCCGGCCCCCCCATCCAGCCCCAAATCTACGGCCGGCGCGACGGTCTGCGTACCGAGGAATGCACCGGCACCATCCAACCCACCGCCGCTCTCGATACCCACGGCCGATTCTGGATCGCCACCGCCGACGGACTCGGAACCATCCACCCTGAACAAGTCCCCAGCAATCCCGCCCCGCCCCTCACTCACATCGAACGCATCGCCCTCGAAGGATCCGAATACGTCCAAAGCCTTCGCGTGCTCCCCCGGGGCGCAAAACCCGGAACCGGCCCCATAAACATCTCCAATACCTACATAACCAACGACACCCCGGCTCCCGCCGCGCAGATCCGCTCCGCGTTCGACATCGACGATCTCCAGGCACTCTGGCTGCCGGCCGGAATCGACCGCATCGAGTTTGAATACAGCGGCCTGACCTACGTCACCCCCGAAGGCGTCGGCTATCAGTACCAACTCGTCGGCTATGACCGCGATTGGGTCCCCTCCGGATCCCGCCGAGCCGCCCATTACACCCGCGTTCCGCCCGGCAACTACGTGTTCCGCATGCGCGCCTTCAATGAGGACGGCGTCGGCAGCCAACCCATCTCCATCGCCATCTCCATCGCCCCCTCCTGGTGGCAACAAGGTTGGGTGCGGGCCGCCGCCCTGGCCACCGCCGTCACCAGCGTTCTGTCCCTCTTCGCCTACCGCCTTCGCTCCCTCGAACGCCGCCGCTTCGCCGCCTCGGAACTCAGCCGGCACCTCATCCGCTCCCAGGAAAACGAACGCTGCCGCATCGCCGGCGAACTGCACGACGGCGTCGGCCAGGAACTCCAGCTCATCCGCAATCGCTCCGAACTCGCCCTCCAGCGCCTCAAACCCTCCCCACCCATCACCTCCGAACTCGAAGCCATCTCCTCCACCGCCGCCCGCGCCATCCAGGGCGTCCGCCACCTCTCCCGCGGACTCCGCCCCCCCGAACTCGACCAACTCGGCCTCACCCAGGCCCTCCGCTGGCTCGTCACCCAAACCGCCGCCGCCACCACCAGCCGCATCGAATCCAAAATCGACCCCATCGACGGCACCCTCCCCAAGGAACTCGAACTCGACTTCTACCGCATCGCCCAGGAAGGCCTGAACAACGCCGTCAAACACGCCCACGCCCCCGAAATCACCCTCGAAATCTCCCGGAACCAACAAGGCGTCGAACTCAGTCTCTTCGATAACGGCATCGGCTTCAGCCCGGCTTACACCTCCACCAACCCCGACCAGGGTTCAGGACTGAAAACCATGCGTGAACGGGCAACCATGCTCGGCGGGTTCCTCCACATCCGCTCCGAACCAGGTGTCGGCTCCCGCCTCACCCTCACCCTCCCCGCCTCCCGGCTCTCCCCTCCCACGCCATGATCCGCGTTGTCATCGTGGACGACCATCCCATCTTCCGCCAGGGACTCCGCCACCTCATCGCCTCCGAATCCGACCTCGAGGTCGTAGGCGAAGCGGCCTCCCTCGTTGCCGCGCTCGATCAGCTCAACCGCCTCCACCCGGATGTTGCTGTCATCGACCTCCATCTCGCCGGTCAGTCCGGCCTCGAAATCATCTCCGCCTGCCGGCAACTCCAACCCTCCATCGCCCCCCTCGTCCTCACCATGCACCGCGAGGAAAGCACCTTCCGCGCCGCCCTCGACCTCGGCGCCGCCGGTTATGTGCTCAAGGAAAATGCCAGCTCCGACGTCCTCCTCGGCATCCGGGCCGTCGCCGCCGGAGGCATGTACTTCAGCCCCAGCATCGCCGGCTTCCTGGGTGGCTGGCGCGAATCCTCCTCGCCTGCCCCCACCCCTTCGCTCCTCGACCAACTCACCCCCACCGAACGCAGAGTCATCCGCCTCATCGCCGCCAATCGCACCACCAAGGAAATCGCCCACGAACTCTGCATCAGCCCCCGCACCATCGATACCCACCGCTCCCATATCTCCGAAAAACTGGGCCTCCACGGCGCCCAGGCCCTCCTCCGCTTCGCCCTCGAGCACCGCTCCAACCTCTGACTGCCCCGGCTCCCCTCCACCGAGGGCCAAACCTCGGATCACCGGTCCTGCGACGGTAGGGACCAACGGGGGGGGGACAGGCACTTTGGACCCGGATCGCGGACCGACGGCGGGGACAGGCTCTTTGGAACCAGCCCGGGCAAGGCCCAAGCCTCCCCCCGCCAAAAGCCTGTCCCCCTGTTTGGCCTCGGACTCCAATCGGCAACCAAGGCGACGCACCCGCAGCCCCCACAGCGGGACAGACCTTTCATTCGGTCCCCCGCCGACGCCGGGCACTGACTGAGGGACAGGCTTCTGGGATCAGACGACCCACGACCGCCTACCCACGACCCGCGACTCCCCACCCTCCATCCGCAGGGACACGACGGCGGGGACAGACACTTTCGGACCACGGCGCCCCCCACAGCGGGACAGACCTTTGATCGGTCCCTGAACGACCGGGCTCCGGCCGCCGACTCCCACCGCCAACCAAGGCGACGCGCCCGCAGCGCCCCCACACAGGGGGACAGGTCTTTCATTTCATCGCCAACGCTGCGACGGCGGTGACAGACACTTTACGACCGCGGCTCCCCCCAACCACCGACCAGGGGGACAGACCTTTGATCGGTCCCCCGCCGACGCTGGGCACTGACAGAGGGACAGGTTCTTGGGATCACGCGGCGAGCGAGGACGCACGACGCACGACGCACGACCCACGATTCTCCCCCCCTCCATCCGCAGTACCCCGTAGGTAACTCCATCACGCATCCGAAACACCACCGACCCGTCTTGCGCGACGCAACGGATGCACACGGCCACCTGCATTCAGCCACGATCGTCCATGCCATGCGTGCGTCGGATCCCATGAGAGTCATGATCGTCGATGACTCGCACGAGATGCGTCAGTTGATCCGGCAGACGCTGGAACCGCTGACCACAGACGTCGTCGAATGCTCCGATGGAGACGAGGCTGTCGACGCCTACTCGCGTCATCTGCCCGACTGGACGGTCATGGACTTCCGGATGCAGCGGGTCGACGGTCTGACCGCAATCCGCGAACTCCGGGCGCGCTGGCCCTCGTCCCGCATTCTGCTCCTCACGGCCTTTGAATCCCGGGCCGTTCAGCAGTCCGCCCTTCAGCTCGGTGCAGCGTGCTGTCTCTGCAAGGACGACCTCTGGTCGCTGGCCAGTCTGCTGGGAGCTCCCGGCGTTCCCTCCGGTTTGTTCGGGGCGGCCATCGAAAGCCCCGGCCCGGCGATGCCCCTTTGATCGACCACGTCCCGCCCCCCCGCCGCCCCGCTTTCCGCATAGCGCAAGGCCCAGGAATGCGACCCGCATCCTCGCCCTTTCCCGAAGCGCGTTGCAGCCCATCCCGGGCCCATCCTGCCGATCTGCTCCTCAGCGAAACACCTTGCGCAAAAGCTCCGTCGCCCGCGCACCCGGATTCTCACGGATTCTCCGCTCCTCCTCACCAATCTTGAGGAACAGGCCATCCAGCGCCTTCCGGGTCACGTAATCGTCGAGATCCAGACTGTCCGCCCCCAGCAACGACCGACCGAGACCTCCCAGCAGGCTCGAACCCGACAGGCCCGCGCGATCCAGCATCGCCTTGTAACTCGCGGTCACTCCCGCTTCCGCAGTCGCTTTCTTCACGATCGGAAGCAAACGGGCCTGGAGATTGGTCTGGCTCGTCCGACGGAAATAATCCGTGGCCGCCGTGTTGGTGGACGACAGGATCGCCCGCGCATCCTCCACCGACATCTGGCGGACCGAATCCGCCAGCACGGACGCGGCCTCGGGCACCGCGCGTTCGGCGGCACGGTTGAGCGATGCATTGAAATCGTCGGCAAGTTTCTCCTGCCCCAGTCCCCGCAACACGGACTCCGCACGTTGCAGGCTGGACGGGAGCGGGATCTTAACCTGCACATCCTGAAGAAAGCCATTGGAGCGTCCGAGCTTGGCAACCGCTTCCTGGACCCCCTGCGCCAGCGCCTCGCGCAACCCGGCGGCGATCTGTTCCTCCGACAACTCCACCAGCGCCTTCCCTCGTTTCTTCAGACCCAGCGTCTCCCAGAGATCCGCCCGAACCGCGGAAACACCGAACCCCAGCGCGAGCACCGAAAGGACTAGCAGGACCAGGGCGCGTCGATACAGCCGGTTCGCGGGAATCATGGGCACAAGGTGCGAGCGCCCCGGCCCCAACGCAACCTCCGGGGTCAGACCTCGGATTTTGTCGGACCGTCCGCCCCAGCTCCCGTCGCCTGAGCCTGGGTTGTTCGCAGAGATCCAACCCCGACGCGGCCGCGCCAGCCCCATCGACGCAATTTTGAACTGAGGGTCGTGGGGGGAACACCCAATGCCGCCGCGGCCCCGTCCGGTCCGTAAATCCTTCCTCCCGACGCCTCGAGCGCGGCACGCACCACCTCCCGCTCTCGCGCTTTCAAATCCCCCAGCGAGAGTGCTTCCGCAGCCCCAGCCGACTCCTTCGACATCACCTCCGCACCTCGACCCGCGCTCCGCCCGCGCTCGCTCCCCACAGGAAACAGTCCGTCGAAGCGCAACTCCCCGTTCCGCGCCAGGATGGCTGCGCGCTCGATCACGTTCTGGAGTTCGCGGACGTTGCCCGGCCATCCATAGCGCTCCAGTCGCGTCCACTCCGCGGCCCCGATCCGCAATCGACGCCCTCCCAGCCTTCGTCCCGCCTGGGCCACGAAATGTTCCGCCAGCGGACGAACGTCCTCCACCCGATCCCGAAGTGGCGGCAGTTGAATGGGGAAAACCGCCAGGCGGTAATAGAGGTCCATGCGGAACCGTCCCGCCTTCGCCTCGTCCAGCAACTCCCGGTTGGTGGCCGCCACGATCCGCACGTTCACCTTCCGGGTCCGCTCGTCCCCCACGCGCTCGAACGTTCCCTCCTGCAGCACCCGCAAAAGTTTCGCCTGCAAATCCGGCGGGATCTCCCCCACCTCGTCCAGAAACAGCGTCCCGCCATCCGCCATCTCGAACCGCCCCACGCGATCCTTCACCGCCCCCGTGAACGCGCCTTTCACATGCCCGAAGAACTCCGATTCAAAGAGATCCTTGGGAATGCTGGCGCAGTTCACCCGCACCAACGCCCGGGACTTCCTCGGGCCCGCCTCGTGAATGGCCCGCGCCACCAACTCCTTTCCCGTCCCCGACTCCCCCAGAATCAAAACACTCGCTTCCGTCGCCGAAACCATCCGGATCTGTTCCAGGACCCGATGGAGCGCCGGGCTCTCGCCCACGATGTCGGGGAATTCCCGCTCCGCCTGCATCGCCCCCAGCAACCGGTCCTTTTCCTCCTCCAGTTCCTTTACCCGCTGCATGCAGCTCAACGCCCCGATCGTCCCGAGAATCCGCCCGTCCGCCCCCCGATACGGCGAGGCCCGCACCAGGATCCAGTGACGCACCCCGTCCTTGCGCAGCAGTTCGTTCTCATAGACCTCCTCCTGTCCCTCCAGACGCTCCTGCAGCCGCCGCCGCATCGCCGGCCAAAGCTCCGGCGGCGCCAGCAACTCGTAACTGATGCTCCCCACCAACTCACTGACCGACTAACCGGTCAGCTCCGCCATCCGCCGGTTCGCGAACAGAATCCGGCTCTCCGCATCGGTGATGATCACCCCCTCCGACAAGCTCTCCAGCACGCTCCGGTAAAACTCCTCCCGCCGCTCCGCCATCGCCCCCAATGCCAGACGGTCCCGCTGCAACGACTCCAACTCGCTCGCCGCCAACCCATCGGTCAACCCACCCGACACCGCGCCGGAAACGGTTTCTGCCGCCGCCCCCGCCTGCGCACCAAGTTCCACCATGCCCCCACCCTAAACCCACCCTCCCCCCATGACAACGCGAACGCGTTTCAAGAAAACGCACAGCAGTTTTCAACGCTTATGCGTTTTCTCTGTAACACCCCATTTCACAACACTTAAACCCCTCTCATCCAACGACAAAAGCATCTTTCTTCTCGACCTTCTCCATTGGCACCCATCCTGCGTATCAGACGCCAACAATCGTGGGTCGCGGGTCGAAGGTGGCATGTCGTCCTGAATCCCGAACCTTACACCAGACCCTAGACCCCAGACCCCAGACCCCAGACGCCAGACGCCAGCCCCTAGCCCCCAACCCCCCCTATGATCACCCTTCGCAAAGCCTCCGACCGCGGCCATGCCGATCATGGCTGGCTGAAGACCTGGCACACGTTCTCCTTTGCGGACTACCGCGATCCGCGGCACATGGGGTTCCGCTCTCTCCGGGTCATCAACGACGACTACCTCGCGGGCGGCGGTGGATTCCCCACCCACCCCCACCGGGACATGGAGATCCTGACCTACGTCCTCAGCGGTGCCCTAGAGCATCGCGACTCGATGGGGAACGGCAGCGTGATCCGGCCTGGCAATGTCCAGTACATGGCTGCCGGCAGCGGCATTCAACACAGCGAGTTCAACGCCTCCCCGATCGAAACCGTTCATCTGCTTCAGATCTGGATTCGGCCCGATCAGGCGGGCGTGAAACCGCGTTACGCCGAGAAGGCTCTCGCCAACGCCACGACCGGACGACTCCACCTGGTGGCCTCGAAGTCCGGACGCAACGACTCCATCGCCATGCACCAGGACGCCGACCTCTGGCTGGCCCGACTGACACCCAGCGATCGCGTCACGCACAACCTCGCGCCGGCTCGCCATGCATGGCTTCATGTGGCCGAGGGCGAAGTCCAGATGAACGGCCACAAGCTCGGCCCCGGCGATGCCCTGGCCGCCTCCGAAGAATCCACCCTCGAAATCACCGCCAACTCCACCGCCCAAGTCCTCCTTTTCGACCTTCAATAACCCGATCTCCAAACTCCGATCTCCGAACTCCGAACTCCGATCGATCTCCCCACTCCCCACTCCAAACTTCTCAACCATGAGCCATCCTTCACTCCAGACCTCCCAATTCGTCGACGCCCTCCAGTGGCGTTATGCCACCAAGGCCTTTGATCCGGCGCGCAAGATCGCCGCCGAAACGTGGACCGCCCTTGAGGACAGCCTCGTTCTCTCGGCCTCCTCCTTCGGTCTTCAGCCGTATCGTTTCCTGGTGATCAGCGATCCCGCGAAGCGTGCCAGCCTGCTTCCCCATGCCTGGGGTCAGCGGCAGGTGGTGGACGCCTCCCACTTCGTGGTGTTCGCGGCGCGCACCGCGGTGACCGAGGCGGAGATCGATGCCTTCCTGAAGTTGACCGCCTCGACCCGCGGCATCCCGGTGGAAGCGCTGGCCGGCTACCGCGGAATGATGACCGGCATGCTGCTTTCGGATGGCTTCAAACCGTTCGCCCCGCACTGGGCCGCGCGCCAGGCGTACATCGCCCTCGGCAGCCTGCTGACCGGTGCCGCACTGCTTGGCGTGGACACCTGCCCCATGGAGGGATTCGTGCCCACCGAATTCGACAAGATCCTCGGCCTGCCCGAGCAGGGACTCACCGCGGTGGTCGCCTGTGCGCTGGGCTACCGCAGTGCCGACGACAAGTACGCCGGGCTCGCGAAGGTGCGGCCTCCGAAGAGTTCGCTGCTCCAGACCGTCTGAGCGGGCGGTTCAACCGCCGAACAAGCGCTCCCGCGGCGCACGATAGCGGATCGAGAGCTCCGGCGTTTCGATCCGCTGTCCGCCCTGGATCATGGAGTCCAGACAGCGATCCAGCATCGCACTGGCAATCTGCGTCCGCTCCACCGGATACGGCGCCCGCCCCGTCACGATCATGCGCTCAATCTGGGCCACCAGACGGGCGGAGTACGTAACGTTCGGCGTGGGCGGCAGGAAGAACTGGGTCGAAACAATCCGCCCATCCGCCAACCGACAGGCGAAGCAGAAATCGCTCAACGCCCCGTTCAGCATCAGCAGCGTCGCCCGCAAACCGTCGTTGTACTCGATCCGATAGGCCGCCGGATTCTTCACCAGCCCGGACAGCGCCCCGTTGTTCGCCAGGTCCTGGGGACGGGAATCGAGATCGGAAACGCCCATCAGGGAATCCGAACGCGAAAACGCCGCCTCCAGCAGTTGCCGAGACCACGCACCCGCCTCCGCCGCCCGCCAGACCTCTTCCCCCGTCAGCATCTGCACCGACCGGATTCCCGTTTCCCCGCCCCGACGTCTTTCCACCATGCACTGCATGGCTTCGAGCGCGTGGTAGTCCATGGGATCCGAACCACCCACACCGATCATCAGCGCCTCCTCGACGCGGGCGCCATAGGGCACCTCGACCGGGGGCAGCCGCCAGGTCACGGGCAGGGACGATCCGGCCAGGAACGGAAACTTCAACCGCTTGGAATCCGCCACCATGCGTTGCGCCTTCTCCCAGGAATAGGAGAGGTGCTTGTCGTTGAAGACCGGCACGGCACGGCCGTCACGCTCGAACACCTCGACCACCTGACGGAAGAATTCGTAGCGCGGATAAAGGACCTGTCCCTTGGCGTTCCTCGGATAATCCCCGTGCTCGCCAATGATGACCACCGCGTCCACCGCCAACCGATCCCCCCCGCACCGCAGCGCTTCCGCGATGGTCGGGTACACCTTGAATCCATGGGCCGCAGCCCGCGCCGCACTCAGATCCCCGGCCGGTCGCTGGTCGACATACAGCGACACCACCTGCAGCGGGGGCTGATGCCAGCGTCCGTCGCTCGGGTACCCCACCAGAAACCGGTCCCCCATGTGCTGGGCGTGCGACAGGTACGTCCACACCGTGGTCACAATTGCGACCCGAAATGGCCCGCGCCGCGATGCCGCCCCGGCCGATGTCGGAACGGCCAGCGCGAATCCCGCCGCCCCCAGGGCCCCGATGAAATGACGTCGATCGAACATTCTCAGGTCCTCCAGAAGGTTGAGTGCCGGGTGGGCTGGTAACGGATCGCCAGGTGCGGCGTTTCCATCCGGCGACCCTCCCGGAACAAGGATTCCACCCCCGCCGCGGTCAGGCCCGTCGTGAGCAGCGTCCGTTCCACGGGATACGACGCGCGGCCGGTGAGGAACATGTTCTCAAGGTGATGCACCAGCGGGCTGAAGAAATTCCGCATCGTCGAGTAGGGGAGATAGAACTGAACCGAGAAAACGTCCCCGCCCCGCAACCGGGCCGCCACGTTGCAATCCCCCACCACACCACCCCGGAACTGAACGATCGTGGCCCGAAGGCCGTCCGCATACTCGAACCGGTACGCATACGAGTCCGGCGCCATCCGACGCAGGTCCGCCACCGTGGGAAAGACATGGCTGTAGGTCTCCCGCGCAGGACTCAGCTGGTTGCTCCGGCTCAACGCCGCTTCCCATAGCCCCCGATCCCAGCCGCCCGCCTCCCATGCCCCCGACTCAAGCGCAGTCCAGAATCGCTCGCCCCGCAGAGCCTCGACCCAACGCACCCCGGTCTCCCCGCCCCGACGCCGCTCCATCACGCTTTGAAGCGCCTCCAGCACATGGAAATCCCCGCCATCGAGCCACCCATTCCACACCCCCACCACCTCCTCCACCCGCGCCCCCCGGGGCAGATCCACCGCAGGCTGCCGCCAGGTGACCGGCAGGGACGATCCGGCCATCAACGGAAATCCCAGTTCCCGCGCGAGGTCGTACATCTCCCGCGCCTTCGGCCAGCTC
This sequence comes from uncultured Verrucomicrobiota bacterium, assembly GCA_964476125.1. Classification (GTDB taxonomy): domain Bacteria; phylum Verrucomicrobiota; class Verrucomicrobiia; order Limisphaerales; family CAIMTB01; genus CAIMTB01. The sequence continues at coordinate 32,786 of CAYZAE010000055.1, forward strand.
CACGAAAGATGTTTGTCGTTGAATACCGGGGCCGTCCGACCGCTGCGGCGATACACCTCCACCACCTGCCGGAAATACTCGTACCGGGGATAGAGCATCTGCCCCATCTCGTTCACCGGATACTTCCCGTGCTCCCCGATGAGCAGGACGCCGTCCACCGCCAGATCCGAACCGCCGCACGTCAACGCCTCCGCGATGGTCGGATAAATCCTCAACTCCGGATGCCGACTGGCCCGCTCCCGGCTCAGGTCGTTGTCTCCCACCTGCTCCACATACAGGGACACCACATCCATCGCCGGACGATGATGGCGGCCCTCCCATCCATAGCCCTCAAGAAACCGATCAATGATGTGCTCCGAATGGGAGTACTTGTGGAAAATCGTCGTCAGCGCCGCGATCCGCGGTCGTCTCCCCACAATCCTCGAGGGAGGCGTCCCCGCCGTCGCCGACCGAAAACCCAAGGTCGAACCGAATGCCGCCGCCGCGCCGAGGCCGGAAAGAAAGGTCCGGCGCGACACACCGGGAGGCGGCTCGGAGTCACCGGCGCGAAGGGGCATTCCATGGACTGGATTCATACGGAACGGACTTGGAGATTGTCGGCACGCTAAAGGTCGGGCTCCGCCGAATCCAGCCCGGGAACGTGACGGCGCTTGGCACGACCACCGCCCGTGCTACCGTCGCCACCCATGCGCTCCCGTCCCTCGCTCCGGTCCGCCCTCTCCCTCCTGGCGCTCCACGTCGCGACCGTCGCCCCGGCCCTGGCCGGATCCTGGCCCGCCTGGCGCGGCCCTTCCGCCGATGGCATCAGCCCCGAAACCCGCTTTCCCCTGAACTGGAGCCCCACCAACAATGTCCGGTGGCGCATCGACCTTCCTGACCGCGGCAATTCCACCCCGATCGTCTGGGGCGACCGCGTGTTCGTCACCCAGGCGGTGGAACGGGAACAGAGCCGCGGGCTGATGGCCTTCGACCGCCGCACCGGCCGGCAACTTTGGAAGGCCGGAACCACCTGGGACCAGAAGGAGGACACCCACGAGGACAATCCCTACTGCGCGGCCTCGCCCGTCACCGACGGCCAATGCGTGGTCGCAGCGTTCGGTCCCGCCGGGGTCTGGGCCTACGACCTCGAGGGACACAAACTCTGGAACCGCGATCTCGGCCCCCAGAAACATCAATGGGGCTACGCCTCCTCGCCCGTGCTGGAGGGAGACCGGGTTTTCGTCTACCAGGGCCCCGGAACCGGCTCGCGACTCGTCGCTCTCTCCAAAAAGGACGGCTCGGTGCTCTGGCAGATCGACCTCCCCGAACCTGTCCCCACCGAACGCACCGACGGCTTCAAAGGCCGCACGCCCGGCGTGATCGGCTGCTTCGGCACCCCGCTCGTCGCCCGGGTGGGCGGTCGCACCGAGGTGATCCTGAGCCTGCCCGAATCCCTCCGCGCCTTCGCCCCGAACGATGGTCATGAGCTTTGGCGCGCCGCCGGACTGAACCCCCTCGTCTACACCTCGCCCTTCCTCGTCGATGGCACCGTCATCACCATGGGCGGTTTCTCCGGGAGCAGCCTCGCCGTCCGCGCCGGCGGCACCGGCGACGTCACCACCTCCCACCGCCTCTGGCGCGAGGAACGATCCAAGAAAAACCGCATCGGTTCCGCGGTGGCCAGGGATGGACACCTTTATCTCATCAACCAGGAGGGATTCCTGGAATGCCTCGAACTGGCGACCGGAAAACAGCTCTGGGAGGAACGCATCAACGGGCCCGGCGCCCAGGACGGTTCCTGGTCCGCCCTCGTGCTCGCCGGCGACCGGATCTACGGCGTCAACCGCAGCGGCGACGGCTTCGTGGCTCGCGCCACTCCCAAATTCGAACTGCTCGCCATGAACACCGTCGGCGAACCCATGAACGCCAGCCCGGCGCTCTCCGACGGCGAAATCTTTCTCCGCACCTGGAAGGGTCTCTGGTGCCTCGGCGAACCCCGTCCCCAGGCCCAGTGACACGCACCGCGATCCTCAACGTCGTCGGCCTCACGCCACGACTGATCGGGGAACACACCCCGAACCTTCGCGCCTTCCGCGAGGCAGGCTGGACCCGTTCCATCCAGCCCCCGTTCCCGGCGGTCACCTGCACCGCCCAGTCCGATTATCTCACCGGCCAAACCGCCGCCGGACACGGGATCGTCGCCAACGGCTGGTTCGACCGCGACCTCGCCGAGGTCCACTTCTGGAAACAGAGCAACCGCCTCGTGAAAGGCGAAAAGCTCTGGGAAACCCTCCGCCAACGCCACCCCGGCTTCACCTGCGCGAAACTGTTCTGGTGGTACAACATGTTCTCGTCGGCCGACTGGTCGATCACCCCGAGACCCATGTATCCCGCCGACGGCCGCAAGGTCTTCGACGTCCATGCCTGGCCCTACCCGATCCGCACCGAGATCAAGCAGGACCTGGGGGAGTTCCCCTTCCCCGGTTTCTGGGGGCCCGCCGCCGGCCGGCCATCCCCTGCCGGCCCCCCGGACGCCGCCTCCCGCTGGATCGCCAACTCCGCCAAGTGGATCGAATCCCGTCACTCCCCCGATCTCAGCCTCGTTTACCTGCCGCACCTCGACTACAACCTGCAACGGCACGGACCGGTTTCCCCGGCAAATCCCGCCGAACTGAACCCCGCCATCCACCGGGACCTGCGTGAGATCGATGCCATCGTCGGTGATCTGATCTCGTTCTACCAAAGCCGCCAGGTGCGCGTCGGCATCCTGTCCGAGTACGGCATCACCAACGTCAGCCTCCCCATTCATCTCAACCGCATCCTCCGCGAACGCGGCTGGCTCCAGGTGAAGGAGGAGCTTGGACTCGAACTTCTCGATGCCGGCTCCAGCCGTGCCTTCGCCGTGGCCGATCATCAGATCGCCCATATCTACGTTCAGGACGCCGCCCTGCTCGAAGCCGTGAAAAACGCCGTGGCCTCGGTCCCGGGCGTCGCTGAAGTCCTCGATGCCCGCGATCTCGCCGCCCGGGGACTCCACCACCGCCGCGCCGGAGACCTTGTCGCCGTGGCCCGCGAAGACGCCTGGTTCACCTACTACTACTGGCTCGACGATGCCCTGGCCCCCGACTTCGCCCGCACCGTCGATATTCATCGCAAACCCGGCTACGACCCCGTCGAACTCTTCACCAATCCCGCCCTGTCTCCTCTCGCTGTCAAAGCCCGGATCGGTTGGCGGTTGCTCCAGAAGAAACTCGGGTTTCGCATGCTCATGGATCTCATTCCGCTCGAGGCGACCCTGGTGAAGGGCTCCCACGGATGCCGTCCGAAAGACTCTGCCGATTGGCCCGTTCTGATGCTCCAGCAAAGCCCTCCCCCGCCGGACTCGAAGAGTCGACGGAATGACAACGGCTGCCTGGCGTCCACCGACGTCCGAGACGCCCTCATCGCTTTCTCCGAGACCTAACAGGACAGGGCTGGGCCTGGTCTGAGTTCGATTCAAGCTCCCGAAAACTGCCGGGCGCATCTCCGAGTTGTCGTTGAATCGTTCCCGCAGCCCAGACCGCGATCCA
>CAYZAE010000056.1:0-27245 GCA_964476125.1 uncultured Verrucomicrobiota bacterium
CGAGGGTCGCGAGCGCTTCGCCTTCGACCTCTTCGGAGATGACGAGCAGCGGCTTGCCGACCTTGGCGATCTTCTCGAGGATCGGAAGGAGATCCTTGAGCGAGGTGATCTTCTTCTCGTAGATCAGAATGTACGGATCCTCGAGCTTGACCTCCATCGTCTCGGCGCTGGTCACGAAGTACGGCGAGAGATAACCCTTGTCGAACTGCATGCCCTCGACGACGTCGAGCGACGTGTCAATGGACTTGGCCTCCTCGACGGTGATCGTCCCGTCCTTGCCAACCTTGTCCATCGCCTCGGCGATGATGTTGCCGATGGTATTGTCCCAGTTGGCGGACACGGTGGCGACCTGCTTGATCTCCTCCTTGTCCTTCACCTTCTTGGAGATCTTCGCGAGCTGTTCCACGGCGGCCTCAACCGCCTTCTGGATGCCGCGCTGGATCCCGATCGGGTTCGCACCCGACGTGACGTACTTCAGGCCTTCGCGATAAATCGCCTCGGCGAGAACCGTGGCGGTCGTGGTGCCGTCGCCCGCGGCGTCGCTGGTCTTGCTCGCCACTTCGCGCACCATCTGGGCGCCCATGTTCTCGTACGGATTCTCCAATTCGATCTCCTTGGCGACGGTGACGCCGTCCTTGGTGACCGTCGGGGACCCGAACTTCTTGTCGAGAACAACATTGCGGCCCTTGGGCCCGAGCGTGGCGGAAACGGCCTTCGCGAGAAGGCTCACGCCGCGGAGCAGGGACTGCCGAGCGGCTTCGTCAAACAACAATTGCTTGGCTGCCATAGTGATTAGCTGGTTCTACAGGTTGAAAATTGAAAGGGGTCCGACTCAGTCGAGCACCGCGAGGATGTCGTCGGAGTTCAGAATCTTGTACTCCCGGCCGTCGACCTTGATCTCCGTGCCGCCGTACTTGCTGATAAGAACGCGATCGTTGACCTTGACCTCGAAGGGCACCTTCTTGCCGCTGTCGTCGGTCTTCCCGGTTCCCAGGGCGCGGACAATCCCCTCCATCGGCTTTTCCTTGGCCGAGTCGGGAATAATGATGCCGCCCTTTTTCACTTCCTTCTCCTCGGCCGGTTCCACGAGGACCCGGTCACCGAGGGGTTTCACATTCAGTGCCATAGTGATTTGTCGGTTGGTTTGATGTCTTTTTTGGTTATTGCTCCGAAACGAATCCTTCCGCACCCGCGAAAGGAACTAGCCCCCACGCCGCAACCTGGCCGCACCTCCGCGCCAGCCAGCCAGCGCGCGCCGGAAGATCACTTCTTCTTTTCGTCGACGATTTCCGCGTCGATCACCGTGCCGTCGTCGGACTTGCCTCCGCCCGTCCCACCGCCGGCTCCGCCCCCACCCGGGGTCGGTCCACCGCCGGACGACGGCTCAGATCCGGGCGCGCCTCCACCCGGGGCGCCGGCGCCCTTGGCTCCAGCTCCGGCCTTGTAGAGATCCTCGGACGCTGCCTGCCAGGCCGAATTCAAAGCTTCACTGGCCGACTTGATCACCGCGGCATCGTCGCCCTTCAGCGCCTCCTGCAATGCCTTGGTCGCCTCCTCGATGGCCGACTTCCGGGCGGCGGGAAGTTTCTCCCCGTTTTCCCGAAGCATCTTCTCGCTCCGGTACACCGCATTGTCGGCCTCGTTCCGCGTCTCCACTTCCTCGCGACGCTTCTTGTCCTCATCGGCGTGCGACTCCGCATCCCGACGCATCTTCTCCACCTCGTCCTTGGACAATCCGCTGGAGGCAGTGATGGTGATCTTCTGCTCCTTGCCCGTGCCGAGATCCTTCGCACCCACGTGCAGGATGCCGTTGGCATCGATGTCGAAGGTCACCTCGATCTGCGGAACCCCACGAGGCGCCGGCGGAATCTCGGTGAGCTGGAACTTGCCGATGGTCTTGTTGTCCCGGGAGAACTGCCGCTCGCCCTGGAGCACATGAATCTCAACGCCCGGCTGGTTGTCCGAAGCGGTCGAAAAGATTTCCGACTTCTTGGTCGGGATCGTGGTATTCCGCTCGATCAGGCGGGTGAAAACCCCGCCGAGGGTCTCGATGCCAAGGGACAGGGGAGTGACATCCAGAAGCAGGACGTCCTTCACCTCACCCTTCAGAACACCACCTTGAATCCCGGCGCCAATCGCCACCACTTCATCCGGGTTCACCCCCTGATGCGGGGCCTTGCTGACCAGGCCGCGAGCCGTTTCAACGACCCTCGGCATGCGGGTCATGCCGCCGACCAGCACGAGTTCAGCCACCTTGTCGGTGGTCACCCCGGCGTCCTTCAGACAGTTCCGGACCGGCGTCACCGTCCGCTCAAACAGATCATCGCAAAGCTGCTCCATCCGGGCCCGCGTCAGGGTCTTCTGGATGTGCTTGGGACCACTGGCGTCCGCCGTGATGAAAGGCAGGTTGATCTCGTATTGCTGCGAGGAACTCAGCGCGATCTTCGCCTTCTCCGCCTCCTCCTTGATGCGCTGCAGCGCGTCCGGCTGACGGCGGAGATCAATCCCCGTGTCGCGTCGGAATTCATCAAGAATCCAGTCAATCAGACGATTGTCCCAATCATCGCCCCCGAGGTGGGTGTCGCCATTGGTGGCCTTCACCTCGAAGACACCATCGCCAATCTCCAGCACGGAAATGTCGAAGGTGCCACCCCCCAGATCGTAAACAGCAATGAGCTCGTCCTTCTTCTTGTCGAGACCGTAGGCAAGCGACGCGGCCGTCGGCTCGTTGATGATCCGAAGGACCTCCAGACCCGCAATCCGGCCCGCATCCTTGGTGGCCTGCCGCTGGGAATCGTTGAAATAGGCAGGCACCGTGATCACCGCCTGGGTGATCGTCTCGCCAAGGCGCATCTCCGCGTCAGCCTTCAACTTGGCAAGAATCATTGCCGAAATCTCCGGCGGACTGAACCGCTTCACCTCCCCGGAAATCTCAACCTCCACATGGGCATCCCCATTCGCGGCTTCCACCACCTTGTAGGGCACGCGCTTCGTCTCCTCCTGGACCTCGGAAAACTTCCGGCCCATGAAACGCTTGATGGAATAGATCGTATTCCTCGGATTCGTGATGGCCTGGCGCTTCGCCGCTTCGCCCACGATGCGTTCCCCCGTTTTGGAAAACGCCACCACGGACGGCGTTGTGCGCCGACCTTCCGAATTCTCCAGCACCACCGGCTCGCGGGCTTCCATGATCGCCATGCACGAGTTGGTGGTCCCCAGATCAATGCCAAGAACTTTCGCCATAACCCTGCCCCCGCCAAGCGTGCTTCGTGCCAGAAGCCAGCATGGCGGTAAAAACCATTGTAAACAGACAACTTAGCAAAATCTCTCCACCCCCCATGGCACACCCAGAGAGAGACATTGCGTCACAGTGACGCACCGCAGCGCGCCAGGACGGCGCACCTCAATCGTGCCGAGGAGGGGTTCAACGACGGGCGCTGTGGATCTCGACCCCGCCCGCACCTGTGCCCGGAACCCCAACTTTTTCGTTAATTCCAAAAACCCTCAATCGATGGCCGAAAAGGCTTTGACCTCAAGGGATTGTGGCCTTACACCCGGCCGTGGCCATTGGTCGTGGCCTAATCCCGATGGAGTTTGCAGCACTTTCCCTTTTGGCTCAGAGCAGCTTGCTCGATAACTATCATCGCGCGACGCTCGAAGGAAAGCTCGTCATCGGCATCCTGATCGTCTTCTCGATGTTCGCCTGGTCCGTGATGACCTCCAAGGCGCTGCAAATGCGGCGCGCGCGGAAACTGAACACGTTGTTCCGACAGGAATACCGCCGGCAAAAGAGCGTCACCGAAATCCACGAGCGCCGGGTGCAGGTGGAAGGCTGCCCGCTGTTCGCGGTTTATGAGGAAGGATGCAAGGAGCTCGTCCAGCACCTGCGCGTAACACCTCCTCCCGCCACCGGGCGGGATCTCAGCCTAAAGGCCATGGAACTTGTGAAAGGTGCCCTGGAACGGTGTGTCGCCGGCGAAGCGCTCCGCCTCGAAGCCGGCCTCATCCTCCTCGCCATCGCCGTCAGCGGCGCCCCGTTTCTCGGACTCCTGGGAACCGTCTGGGGTGTCATGGACGCCTTCGGCGGTGTCGTCGCCGCCGGCGCCGGAAGCGCCACGCTCCAGATGATGGCCCCGGGCGTCGCCGGCGCCCTGATCACCACCGTGGCCGGCCTGATGGTCGCGATTCCGTCCATGTTCGGTTACAACTGGCTCGTCCACAACCTTCGGGTCCTCACCGTCGAAATGGACAATTTCGCCCAGGAACTCGCCGCCCGCATGGAGGTGGAGTTCCTTGAAGAACATGCCGGCGGACTGCGTCAAGCTCCCTAGGCTCCCCCCATGCGTCGATTCTCGCAGAAGAACGCGCTCGTCACCCTGAGCGACATCAACGTCACGCCGCTGCTCGATCTCGCGTTCGTCCTGCTGATCATCTTCGTCATCACCACGCCCCTGCTCGAACAGAACGTTCAGATCCAACTCCCCAAGGGCGGCAACGTCGAAACCCAGACCCTCACCCGCAAGGACATCAAAACCGTCGAGATCGATCGCGAGGGCAGGATGCAACTCGAGGGCCGCCCCGCCTCCCTGGACCAGATCGAGCAGGCCCTTCTCGACGAATTCCGGCGGAATCCCAAATTGGTCGTCAACATCCGCGGGGATCGCCGCGCCGCCTGGGAGCCCATCGCACTTCTCTTTGATCGCTGCCAACGGCATGGCATCTCCCGTGTCTACGCCAGGATGCTCCCGGAACGATGAGCTCCCGACTCCAATTCCGCTGTTTCGCCAGTTCCGCCCTCGCTCACGGACTGCTCGTCTCCGTGCTCCTATTCGCCCAGGGATCCCGGAGTCAACGGATTGAAGCCAGGGATCCGGGCCCGATGGACTTCATGCCCGGCCCGGTGATCGATGCCCTGCTCGAACCCGGGCCACCCCCAGGCCCACCCGATCTGCCCTCCGACCGGAGCCCCGATCCAGCCCCCGCCCAACCCAACCCGGCGGAACAGGCCCGCCCGCAGGAATCACCTCCGGCGCGCAACATTCCCAAGCCCCCCCCCCAACCCCAGGCGGAACCGCCGGCCCAGGCCGAAAAAGCCGAGCCCCGCACACCTCCCCGCCCGCCTTCCGAAATCAAATTCGACCTGCCCAGGAACGACGGCCCCGGCGTCGTCCTTCCCAGCTCCCGGAACAACCCGAAGGATCCCAAAAAGAAAACCACGGACGACACCTCGAAGTTCGATTTCTCCCAGGCGAAGACCATCAAGCCGGCCCAACCCTCGCGCCGCGAGGAAGCCGAGCGCGAGGCGGCCCGCGCCGCCGAGGAAAGCCGGGAGAAATGGCAGAACCTCGCCAAGTCCATCGCCGGCGCCGCCGGCACTCTCGAACGATCGGGCGGCCGCAGCACGGTCCAGGTGAAGGTCTCCAACGGCCGCGAAGGCGGCGGAGGAGGAGGTGGTGGTGGTGGTGGAGGGGGGGGTGGCGGCGGCGGCGGATCCGCTTACGCCTGGCAACTGCGCAGCGCCTTCGACAACGCATGGGTGGCCCCCACGGGAGTCAACGACGACCTGGCCACGGCCGATGTCGAGGTGGTCATTCGAAGGGACGGGAAGGTGGTCAGCGCCCGGATTGTCAAACGCTCCGGCATCACCGCTCTCGATCGCTCCGTTCAGGACGCCCTCCGTCGCGTCACGCAGGTGCCTCCCTTCGAACCGGGAGCAACCGACGACCAACGCACTTTCACCATCGGTTTCAACATGCGCGGAAAGCGCTCCTTTTGATGACCCCCACGTTGCCCTTCCCACCTCGATCCGGCTACCGACGGGCCCTGCTTCTGGGCCTGCTCGGCGTGACCCTGGCCCTGCTCCCCTCCCCCACCCGGTTGCAGGCGGCCGACAACGCGTCGCGAATCGACCTGACACGCTACGCCAATTCGACCCAGCCCTTCCCCCTCGCGCTCAGCGGTTATTCCGGCGAAGCCCTGGAAACCCTCCGCTTCGACCTCGAGGTTGCCGGCTGCAAAATCGTCACCGAAACCGAAGCCCAGTTGATTCTCGCCGGCAGCAATGCCGCCCAGGTCGAGGGCCGGCTCATGGACCGGAACCGGGTGAGCATTTTTGCCAAGGCTTACTCCGGCGCCTCCGCCCGCATCCAGGCCCACGCCCTGGCCGATGACGTGGTCAAAGCGCTCGGTGGCCAGGGCATCGCCCGCACCCAGATCGCCTTCAAATGCGAGGTGTCGGAAGGGAAATCGGAGATTTTCGTCGCCGACTACGACGGCCGCAACGCCCAGCGCGCCACCAGCGATGGATCCATCGTGGCGGCCCCCACCTGGATCCCGGGACGAAGAGCTCTGGCCTACACCTCCTACCGTCTGGGCAACCCCGACATTTTCCTCCACGAACTTTCCGGAAGTCGCCGCGCCCTCTCCCGATTTGCCGGACTCAACACGTCCGTCGCCATCTCTCCCGACGGCGAGCGCATCGCGATGATACTGAGCAAGGATGGCAGCCCGAACCTCTACACCATGCGCCTCGACGGATCGGGATTGAAGCGGCTTACCGAGAATCGCCAGGGGGACTCCTCCCCCTGCTGGTCTCCGGACGGCGCAACGATCTGCTTCTCCTCCCGCTCCGGCGGACCCTCAACGCTCTACACCATTCCTGCGGCCGGCGGCCGCCCCAGCAAGCTGCGCATGGCCGGAGTCTCCAACGGAACCGAACCCGACTGGTCTCCCGACGGCAAGACGATCGTGTTCACGACCCAGAGCGGAGGACGCTTCGAAGTGTGCGTGGTGCCAGCCACCGGCGGCGATGTTTCGCGATTGGTGAGCGGCGAGGATCCCGTGTGGGCTCCGAATTCCCGGACCGTGATTTGTGCCCGTCGCGTCGGGGAAGGCAGGCGGGTCCTGTCTCTGCTTGACGTGCCCACTCGCCAAACCAAGGATTTGCCGCGGATTTCGGGAAGCTGCTCGCAGCCCACCTGGGCGCGGTAACGCCACGACCCCTCCAACCACAAAATGAAACGTCCTATTGTCGCCAGGCTGCTCGTCCTGACAGCCGCTCTTGCTCTTTCCTTCACCCCGGGCTGCAAACGCAAGGCCCAATCCCCCATCACTCCCCTCCCCTCCGCCAAGGCGGGTGCCGGCGGCATCGGAAATCCCAACCCTGTCGGTCCTGGCGCTGGCACCACCGACCGCGCAGGACGACTCCCCGGCGATGGCTCCACCCGCTCCACCGATCTCGGCGGCGGCACCGACGGCACCGGCAGCACCGTGACTCCCCCGCCCAGCGGCGAGAACGTCGCCCTGGCCGATGGACCATTCGATCGATCCAAATTCACCGAGAACCGAAGCCAGTTTGCCGCGGACACCATCTACTTCGAATTCGACAGCGCCGTGGTCAAGACCTCCGAGAAGTCCAAGATCGCCAACATCGCCTCCTACCTGAAATCGAACGCCGGAGCGGCCGTCGAGGTCGAAGGACATTGTGACGAACGCGGCACCGAGGAATACAACCGCTCGCTCGGCGAACGCCGCGCCCTCGCCATCCGCGAGGAACTGGCCCAGACCGGCATCGATCCCAAACGCATCTTCACCATCAGCTACGGCGAGGACCGCCCGCAGGTCAACGGCCACGACGAAGCCGCCTGGGGCAAGAACCGCCGCGGTGAATCCGTCCTGCTCACCCCTCGCTGAGCCCCGACACCTCCTCCATCAAACCTCCGGATCCATCGACCGGAACCTGACTTCGCCGGGGGATATTGGGCCTTTACTTCAGCCCGCCCTCGGCGATGTTTCTTCCCGTCGAACGCCGGTTAACGCAAAAGGTGTACCCCCGCTATGTTAGGTTGGCCTGAAATCATCGGTATCCTGGTCGTGGTCCTGGTTCTCTTCGGCGCCAAGAAGTTGCCGGAACTCGCACGCGGACTGGGTCAGGGCATCAAGGAGTTCAAGAAAGCGACCCGCGAGGTCCAGGATGACCTCCACCGCGCCATCGAGGAGGAACCGCCCGCGGAACCACCCCGTCGCTCCGCTGAAAAGACTGCCGAAAAACCGGCGGAGACCGCCCAGGCTCCCGCCCAGGCCCCGACCTCTCACCAATCCTGAGGCGCATTCGTCGTCTCCCCCATGGCAGCGGAGCCCCTGCCACCTTCCCAGTTCGACGAGGACGATGAGGGAGGCGGCCCAGTCAAACCGTTCCTCGAGCACCTCGAGGATCTGCGCTGGACCATCATCAAGGTCCTCTGCGCAATCTTCGTCTCGATGCTGGTTTGCATGGTTGCCGGCAAACAACTGGTCCGCCTCCTCGCCTGGCCGCTCATCCAAGCCCAGGAACTGAATTCCGCCTCCAACCGAACCGCCGTCATCCGCCTCGGCTCCGCATCCGTCGGCCGCCTCCCCCTCTCCGCGCTCGATTCAAACATTTGGCAGGGCAACCCTTCCCCCTCCTTCGAAATTGCCCCCATCCCCTTCGGAACCAACCTGATCCTCGCTCTCCGGCTCCAGACAAACGCGCCGGACGCCTCCAATCAGGGAATCGCGCTTCTCAAGAACTACAGCCCCATCGGGGGGGTCATGACCGCCCTCAAACTCGCCCTGTTCGGCGGGCTCTCCCTCTCCGCCCCCTTCGTATTCCTCTTCATCGGGCAATTCGTCCTCCCCGCCCTCAAGATGCGGGAGAAGAAATTCCTCTACCGGGCCGTCGGCATCGGAGTAGGCCTGTTCCTGCTCGGAGTGGTGTTCTGCTACTTCGTGATCATGCAGATCACCCTGCTCGCCACGGTCCAGTTCTCCCAATGGCTCGGCTTCGGCGCCGACGAATGGAGGGCCGAGGACTACCTGGATTTCGTGGTCAAGATGATGCTCGCCGTCGGACTCAGCTTCCAACTCCCGGTCGTGCTCCTGACCCTCGTGCGACTCGGCTTCCTGGATTACCGGAAACTCGTCGATTGGCGCTCCTACTTCATCGTCTTGAACATGGTCGGCTGCGCCGTCCTGACTCCGTCGGGCGATCCCTTCACAATGCTGCTTCTGGCTATTCCCGTGCAGGTGCTCTACGAGATCAGCGTCCTGATCGCCAAGCGCTGGTATAAGCAGGACCAACGGGAACTTGAGGTTCTCGAAGCAAGTTCCGCCCCCGGCGAATAGCCCGTCCCCCGGCGAATGCGAGGCGCTCCGCCCCGCCCCCTCCGGCCGCCGCCAGTCAAGCCAACCACCCTCCAAACCCGGAACGCTCCGAAACCCGGGCCGGCAGGGGAGGACCCGGTTCAGTAATCGTACAACCCGCCATCACGGCTGTACCCGCGCGCCCCCGCACCTGCTCCACCGCCGGACTCCTCGTCCTCTCCCCCGGAGCCTCCCATCCATTCACTGAAAACATCCCCCATGTCGGCTTCCACTTTCTCGGGATCCTCCCCCTGCTCCAGACGCCGGATCGCGATCTCCAGCTCCTTGGGCGTGGCTCCCGCAGGCATGGCCTCCTTCATCTTGCGCATCATATGCGCGACATGACGCGGGTTGTTCTCATCCAGATGATCCATGTCCCGCTCCAACTCCGACATGACCCGCTCCATCCGCTGGTCATCCATGCCACCCATGGCTTCCATCTCCGCCCCCCCCCCTTCCGCCGGGCCCACCCCCGGCTCCGCCGCCCCCTTCAACAGGGCGAAACCGCTGATCTGCTTGATCAACTCCCCACTCCCACACTTCGGGCATCGGGGTTGGCGATCAGGATGGATCCGCTTCGACAGAAAACTGTAGATCCGCCGGCACCTCGGACAGGCAAACTCGTAGATGGGCATAGCCAGGAAAACCACGTGACCGGAAAAGGTCCGGCGCCACGTTGGCCTCCCAAAATAGACCACCCCCGCGAACCGGGCAAAGACCGAAGCTCTTCTCCCGGCCGCAGCCCCTTCCAGCCTGGCCCGGCATCTGCTCCTTGCCGCCCATGGTCGATGCCCCCAACCATCCTCTCATGCCAACCGCCCAGGGCCGCCTCCTGATCGCCGACGATCAGGCCGACGTGCTCGCGGCCCTCCGATTGCTGTTCAAAGGGGAAGGTTTCGAGACCGAAACAGTCCAGTCCCCCGCCGCCGCGCTCGAGGCCCTCCAGCGCCGTGATTTCGACGTCCTGATCATGGACCTGAATTACGCCCGCGACACCACCTCGGGCCAGGAAGGCCTGGACCTCCTGGCACGCATCCAGGCCCTCGATCACCCTCCCTGCGCCGTCACCATGACCGCCTGGGGCTCCGTCGATCTCGCGGTCGAAGCCATGCGTCGCGGCGCCGCCGACTTCGTCCAGAAGCCCTGGGAAAACGCCCGACTGCTGGCCATCGTCCACAACCAAATCGCCCTTCGACGTTCCCGTCGCCAAAGCGAACGACTGCAGGCGGAAAACGAAATCCTCCGGGGCACCGGCCCAAACCTCATCGCCGAGTCGGCCGCCATGCAACCCGTGCTCGAACTCATCACCCGGGTGGGCCCCTCCGATGCCAACGTCCTCATCACCGGCGAGAACGGCACCGGCAAAGGGTTGGTCGCCAGGGCCATCCACGCCGTCTCCGCTCGCTCCGCCCGGTCCCTGGTCACCGTCAACATGGGCGGCATCACGGAGGCGCTCTTCGAAAGCGAACTCTTCGGCCACGTCAAAGGCGCATTCACCGACGCCAAATCCGACCGCGTTGGCCGCATCGAACTCGCCGAAGGGGGAACCCTCTTCCTCGACGAAATCGCCAACCTCCCCCTCGGCCAGCAGGCCAAACTCCTCCGTGTTCTGGAAACCGGAGAATTCGAACGCGTCGGATCGTCCCGAACCCAAAAGGCGGATGTCCGGCTGATCTCAGCCACCAACGCCGACCCCCACAAAGAGGTCGATGCCGGCCGCTTCCGCCAGGACCTTCTGTTCCGACTCAACACCATCGAAATCCACCTCCCGCCGCTCCGCGAGCGCCCCGAGGACATCCGGGCCCTGGCCGCGCATTGCCTTCGTGATCAGGCACGCCGCTATCGCAAGCCCATCACGGGATTCGATGACGCCGCACTCCAAACCCTGCAACGCCACCCGTGGCCAGGAAATGTCCGGGAACTCGAACACGCCGTCGAACGGGGCGTCCTGATGTGCTCCGGCGACACCCTGCGCACCGCCGACCTCGGCCTCCGCCCCGCGCGCGAAACCGAACCGCGCCTGGATGAACTCAGTCTCGAGGATGTCGAAAAACTCATGATCAAAAAGGCCCTGGCCCGCTTCGAAGGCAGCGCCATCAAGGCCGCCGAAGCACTTGGGCTGTCACGCAGCGCCTTCTACCGGCGCCTGGAAAAGTACGGCCTCTGAACCCCGACCGGTTCCGCCCCCCATGGCCAGCCCGCCCTACCGCCGCGTCGCCAAGGTACGGTTCCATCGACAGATCGTCCGCTGCGCCTGGCTGCTCCCTCTGCCCGGCGTACTCACCGCGCTCGCGCTCCTCTGGACCGGCGGATTCTCCCTCCGCATCCGGGCCACGGGAACCGGCCTCCTGCTCACCGTCACCGCCGTCACCGGCTACGTCCTCCGCGAACGGCTGTCCTACTCCCTCCGCACCCTCACCAATGTCATCGCCGCCATGCGCGACGGCGACTTCTCCATCCGCCCCCACACCACCAACTCCTCCGACCCGCTGGGCGCTCTCGCCACCGAAATCAACGCCCTCTGCGATTCACTCCGCGATCAGCGCCTGGGTGCGCTCGAAGCATCCGCACTCTTCCGCACCGCCATCGAGGAAATGGACGCAGCCATTTTCACCTTCGACGACCGCCACCGACTCCGCCTCGCCAATCGCGCCGCCGAACGCCTGCTTGCCCGTCCCGTCGAACAACTGCTCGGACGCACCGCCGAAGAACTGCACCTCGATGACTGCCTCGAAGGCGAACCAACCCGGGTCGCCTCCCGAACCTTCCCCGGCGGCATCGGCCGCTTCGGCTTCCGTCGATCCGGCTTCCGACAGGGCGGCCGCCCCCACCAACTGCTCGTCGTCACCGACCTCAGCCGCGCCCTCCGCGAGGAGGAACGCCAGGCCTGGCAACGCCTGCTCCGGGTGCTCGGACACGAACTCAACAACTCCCTCGCCCCCATCAAATCCGTCGCCTCCAGCCTCGAGTCGCTTTGCCGACGCGAGCCCCGCCCACCCGACTGGGAGGACGACGTCCGCGACGGTCTCGCCCTGATCTCAGCCCGGTCCGAAGCCCTCAGCCGCTTCATGCAGGCCTACTCCCAACTCGCCCGCCTGCCCGAACCCCGCCGCACTCCCGTGCCCGTCGCACCCTGGATCCAGCGCGTCGCCAACCTCGAAACCCGCATCCCAGCCCATGTCGAACCCGGCCCCGACCTCACCCTCAACGCAGATCGCGATCAACTCGAACAACTCCTGATCAATCTCGTCCGCAACGCCGCCGACGCCGTCCTGGAATGCCCCCCATCCGACTCCCCCGATCTCCCCCTCCCCACCGGCACCCACGGCATCTCCAGCCCCACCCTGCTCATCTCCTGGTCCCGGCTGGGCAACGAACTCGAAGTGCGAATCGAGGACTCCGGCCCAGGCATCGCCAACCCTGCCAACCTTTTTGTCCCGTTCTTCACCACCAAACCCAGAGGCTCCGGCATCGGCCTCTCTCTCTGCCGGCAGATCGCCGAAGCCCACGGCGGCCGGCTCACCCTCGAAAACCGCACCCAACCGAATCGCGGCTGCATCGCCCGCCTCCAACTCCCCCTCTGAACCCATGCCAGTTCAACCAAACACCGTCCCAATTCCGGGACGCCACGTTCCAGGATCGAAACAACCCTTCCCCCCCAGTCCCGAACCCGTCCCCCCTGCGATCCCCACTCCCCGATCCTGACCGTGAACTCCGAACCCCTGCTCCGTCTTGACGGAATCACCAAAGTCTTCCTCACCGACGAGGTCGAGACACATGCCCTCTCCGGCATTCACCTGCACATCGCCCAAGGGGAATACGTGTCCATCGCCGGCCCCTCCGGCTGCGGAAAATCCACACTTCTCTCCATCCTCGGCCTGCTCGACACCCCGACCGACGGCACCTACCTGCTCAACGGCCTGGCCGTCGCGAATCTCGACTTCGCCCAGCGCGCCCGGATCCGCAACCGGGAAATCGGTTTCATTTTCCAGAGCTTCAACCTCATCGGGGATCTGTCGGTCTACGAAAACGTGGAGCTGCCTCTCACCTACCGGGGATTGTCGGTGGGACAACGCCGCTCCGCCGCCCAGGCAGCCCTGGAGAAAGTCGGGATGTCGCACCGTCTCAACCATTACCCGTCCCAACTCTCAGGCGGCCAGCAACAGCGCGTCGCCGTCGCCCGCGCCCTCGTGGGCTCCCCCTCCATCCTTCTCGCCGATGAACCCACCGGAAATCTCGACTCCAAAAACGGCGAGGCCGTGATGGAACTGCTTCGCGAACTGCACCGGGAGGGAGCGACCATCTGCATGGTCACCCACGACCCACGGTTCGCGCGACACGCGGATCGGACCATCCAACTGTTCGACGGACGCGTGCTCGGAGAACAGGAAGCCGACGGAACCTCCTGAACGAACCCCTTGCTCATTTCTTCGATCCCGCAGTCCCGAGCCTTGCTTCAATCATCGACACCCGGCAATAAAGCACTGATCCAAGGATTTCCCGATGCAACCGAGCTCCCCCGACCTCCTTCAGTTCATCGGTCATTTCCATCCGGTGCTTGTCCACCTCCCCATCGGCATGTTCATGGCCCTCGTCGCCCTGGAGGCTGCCGCGCGTCTCCCCCGATGGAAACACCTGACGGAAGGCAGCCGGCCGCTGTTGTGGCTCGCCGCGCTGACCGGCATCCCCGCCGCCCTCTGCGGATGGTGTCTCGCCTCCGACGGAGGCTACGATGCGACCCTGCTCGACCGCCATCGATGGACCGGAACGGCAGCCGCACTCGGTCTCACCGTCCTTCTGACACTTCATCTCCGCGGCTATCAACGCACCTACCTCGCAGGACTCGCATCCATGTTCGCGCTGATGACCGCCGCCGGCCATTTCGGCGGTGACCTTACCCACGGACGTGGCTTTCTGACCCGCCACGCCCCGGAGGCGCTGCGCCGCCTGCTTGGGCCCGCCGAAGCCCCGGAGGCCGCACCCTCCGCCCTCGCACGACAACGGGATCCCCTGGCGCTCCCGGTCTACGAAACCTTCGTCCAACCCATCCTCGCCTCCTACTGCACCTCCTGCCACGGACCCGAAAAAGTGAAAGGCGGCCTTCGCGTCGATTCTCTCGAGGCCCTGACCAAGGGCGGTGAATCCGGCCCGGCCCTCGTCCCGGCACGTCCGGCGGACAGCCCCCTGCTCACGCGCATCGAACTTCCCCTGTCCCACGACGAACACATGCCTCCCGAAGGCAAACCCCAGCCCACCACCAACGAACTCGCCCTGCTCTCCTGGTGGATCGACGCCGGCGCCCCTCCCGGCAGAAGCGCCCATCAGCTGCAGGCCCCGGAAACCATCCAGAAAATCCTCTCCGACCGCCGGATTGCCCCGACCCGCCCGCGTGCGCAGGCCGCCACGAACGCTTCCCCTTCCCCAGCCAGCCCACCCGCCACGACGCCCCAGGCCACGCCCGCACGTTGAGGTCCGGGTCCGCCTTGCCGCTCGCGTTTCCCAGTCACCTCCCCTAGGTTCAGCCCCGGTGAGGAGGATTGCCCAGAAGTCACAGCGAACGCTTCGATGGCAGCTGCTGCGTACGTTTGCCGCCATGGGCGCACTGCCACTGCTGGCTCTCAGCCTCCATTACGGCAATGCCCTGGACCACCAGGAACGACGGCGAACCGGCGACCAACTGTCCGGGATCGCCAAAACCCTGGCCCGCGATCTCGACGCCTATCTCCTCCATCACCTGGCCACCCTCGAATCCTGCGCCGCTGCCATCGAGGAAAACGGCGCCGACCCCTTCTTTGCCGCCCGCCTGCTCTCCCGCATTCATGCCGGGCATCCCGAATTCCGGACCATGCTCGCCGCCGACGCCACCGGCCGGGTCATCGCCTCCTCGCCTGACACCGACCCGGCAGGACAGTCCCTCGCCGCCGCCCGAGTCAGTGTCTCTGACCGTGACTACTTCACCAACCCCATGGCCTCGGGACTCCCGTTCGCCTCGGAGGTCTTCATCGGTCGGGTCTTCGGACAGGACCCCATCATCGCCCTGAGCGCCCCCTGGAAGCGTCCGGATGGCTCGACGGCAGGCATCATCGAGGGCTCCCTCAACCTCGAAAGCTTCCGCCGATTCACCGAACTGGCCCCCGGCTCTCCCGCCCCCGAACTGCTCATCATCGACCAAAAGCACCGCGTCATCCACGCCTCGAACCCAAAGCTCCACCCCACCCTCAGCATCCTCCAGGATCCAGCCCTCCTCGCCCCCGACACACTCAACGCCCCCTGGATCGAGCGCCACATCCGCCTCTCCACCACAAACTCAGCCCACGCCTCCCTCGTCTCCGGCGCCCGCACCACCCTCCCCGCGCTCGGACCAGGCTGGACCATTCTCGTGCTCCAGGACCTCGCTCACGCACGCCTCGGAAGCCGTCGGTTCTGGGAAGCTCTCGGCATCGGCCTCCTGGTCGCGCTCGCCGCCGGAAGCGCCCTCGCCATCCTCCTCGCCAACCGCATCACCGACCCCATCCACCGCCTGACACGCTGGACCCGCAGTCTCGCCCTTCAGGACCCCCAGGCGCCCACCCTGCCCCCACCTCCGGCCGTCACTGAAATCGCCGCCCTTCAGAATGACTTCATCGAAATGGCCACCCGCCTCCAGGCCGCCTACGCCGATCTCCGGCAAACCCTCGACGACCGGGAGAATCTCCACGCCAAACTCACCCGCTCCCACGAAGGCCTCCAACGCGCCCACCAGGAACTCGAGGGCCGCGTAGCCGCCCGAACCCAGGAACTCCAGGACGCCAACCTCCGCCTCCGCACCGAAGCCCACGAACGCCAACGCGCCCAGGCCGCCCTCGAATCCGCCAACCTCCAACTCCAGCAAACCTCCCGCGAGGCCAGACTGCTCGCCGCCGAAGCCGAAAAAGCCAACGCCGCCAAAAGCCAGTTCCTCGCCAACATGAGCCACGAGATCCGCACCCCGATGAACGGCGTCATCGGCATGACCGATCTCCTCCTCGACACCCCGCTCACCGCCGAACAACGCGAACATCTCGAAGTCATCCGAACCAGCGGCCAGGCCCTCCTCACCCTCATCGATGACATCCTCGACCTGTCCAAAATCGAAACCTGGCACGTCGAAATCGAAGCCGTGGAATTCGACCTCGCCGAACTCGTCGAGGAAGTCGCCAGCCTGCTCGCCGTCCGCGCCCACCAAAAGAACCTCGATTTCATCTGCGCCATCCACCCCGATGTCCCCCATCGGGTCCTCGGTGACCCCGGCCGGGTCCGTCAGATCCTCACCAACCTCTGCGGAAACGCCGTCAAATTCACCGACGAAGGCTTCATCCGTCTGGCGGTTTTCGCCACCGAATGTTCAGCCCAGAAAACCACCCTGCGCTTCGAAATCCACGACACCGGCATCGGCATCCCCGCCGATTGCATGCCTCACCTGTTCACCGCCTTCCACCAGGGCGACTCCTCCCCCTCCCGTCGCCACGGCGGCACCGGGCTCGGCCTCGCCATCTCCAAGGAACTCGCCGCCCTCATGCACGGCAGCATCGCCGTGGAAAGCCAGCCCGGAGGCGGATCCACCTTCTGGGTCGTTCTCCCCTTCAACCGCCCCACCCTCCCCACCCAAAGCCCCCAACCCTCCCCCACCCCACCTCCCAACCTCTCCGGCCTCCGCGTCCTCCTCCTCGACCCGCTCCGCAACAGCGCCGACGCCATCGACGCCTCCCTTCGCGCCTGGGGCTGCCTCACCACCCTCGCCGAATCGACCGAGGCAGCCCTCGCCGCCACCCAACCCCACCCAGGCCAGGCCCCCCCCTTCGACGTCGCTCTCGTGGACCATCGCCTCCACGACTTCCTGCCACGGCTCCGGTCCACCTTCGGCGACGGCACGGTTCCGGCCATCCTGATGTGCCCCCACGGTCACGTCCCCTCCGGCACCCCGGAAATCATCCCCCCCACCGTCCCCTCCATCGCCAAACCCATCCGCCAAATCCAATTGCTCAAAGCCCTCGCCACCCTCTCCGGCAGGGCACAACAGCCCCCCCCCCCCCCCGCACCCCCACCCCAAGCGAATCTCCCCGCATCGCCCGACGCCCCCACCCGATCCATCGCCCCAGACCCCCTCGACATCCTCCTCGTCGAAGACAACGCCATCAGCCGGTTGCTCGCCTCCAAAACCATCGAAAAACTGGGACACCAGGTCCAGATCGCCGCCCACGGCGCCGAAGCACTCAAGCGTCTCGCCGAACACCACTTCGACCTGGTGCTCATGGATTGTCACATGCCGGAAATGGACGGCTTCGAAGCCGTCCGGCGGATTCGCGCCGGCTCCAACGGCGTCCTGGATGCCTCCATCCCCGTGGTTGCCTTCACCGCCCATGCCCTCGCCGGCGACCGCGAACGCTGCCTCCAGGCCGGCATGAACGACCACCTGACAAAACCCTTCCGCCTCTCCGATCTCGCCGCCGCCATCGCCCGCTCCCAGGCCCGGAAAGCCCGGTCCTCCCACCAGCCCCCCGCCGCCGCCTAGCCGCCTAACCGCCGACCACGACCATGGTCACCGTCTCCTTCACACCCCACCTCCAACGCCACCTTCACATCGCCAGCGCAACCACCCCGCCCGGCACCCTGCGCACCGTTCTGGACCACGTCTTCGCCACTCACCCCGGACTTCGATCCTACCTGCTCGATGACCAGGGCGGCGTCCGGCATCACCTCGCCATCTTCATCAACGGCGAAACCGCGCTCGACCGACGCACACTCGCCGATCCAGTGCCCGACGCCGCCGAGGTCCACATCCTGCAAGCGCTCTCCGGCGGTTGACGCCCCCGCATCCACCGGGCACAAACCCCTTCCCGATGTCCTCCCGTCTCTACCTGGGCACCCGCAAGGGCCTCTTCTCCCTCGTCCAACACGGCGGTTCCTGGCAGATCGCCTCCCGCTCGTTCCTCGGCGTCCAGGTCCCCATGATCCTCCCCGATCCCCGAGATGGATCGGTCTACGCCTGCGTCCAACACGGCCACTTCGGCGCCAAACTCCACCGGTCCGACGACCGCGGCCAAACCTGGACCGAAATCGCCACCCCCACCTTCCCACCCAAACCCGACGACGCCCCCGAAATCGTCTGCCCGGTTCGCAAAAAACCCATCCCGTGGTCGGTCGAACTCCTCTGGTCCCTCGAACCCGGCGGCCCCGACCAACCCGGCCGCCTCTGGTGCGGCACCATCCCCGGCGCTCTCTTCCGCTCCAACGACAAAGGCGCCTCCTGGGACCTCGTGCACTCCCTCTGGAATCTCCCCCAGCGCGCCAAATGGATGGGCGGCGGCTACGACTACCCCGGCATCCATTCCATCTGCGTCGACCCCCGGAAATCCACCACCCTCGGCGTCGGCATCTCCTGCGGCGGCTACTGGATCAGCAACGACGACGGCGCCTCCTGGACCAACCACGCCACCGGCATGCGCGCCGCCTTCATGCCCCCCGACCAGACCGGCGATCCCGACATCCAGGACCCCCACCGCATCGCCCAGTGCACCCACCAACCCGATCACCTCTGGTGCCAGCATCACAACGGCGTCTTCCGCTCCACCAACAGCGGCCGGTCCTGGTCCGAAATCCTATCCGTGCCCCCTTCCGAATTCGGCTTCGCCGTCGCCGTCCACCCCCACCACGGCGACACCGCCTGGTTCGCCCCAGCCACCAAGGACGAATGCCGCATCCCCGTCGATGGCAAGGTCGTCGTCACCCGCACCACGGATGGCGGCCAATCCTTCGAGGTGCTCCGCCAGGGACTGCCCCAACAGGATGCCTACGACCTGATCTACCGCCACGGACTCGCCGTCGATCACACCGGCCGCTGGCTCGCGCTGGGCTCCACCACCGGCACCGCCTGGATCAGCGACGACGCCGGAGACCACTGGATCACACTGTCCAAACATCTTCCCCCGATCTTCTGCGTCCGCTGGGGCTGACCCACCCGCCCGCAGCACCTCGTGTTGCCATCCGGATTTCCAACGCTCCGTTGCGCGAAGTCCAGGCCCGGCCCGGTCCGTTGACCCAAAGAGCGCACACGTGTAATCTGGCGCAGCATCCCTGATCCATCCCCTCCACGCTCATCCCCCCTCCCCACCATGGCCCAGGCAATCATGAACCCCGAGGACGTCCGCCGGTTCGCGGACGAACTGAAACGCTTCAACACCGAACTCCAGACCGGCATGGCCTCGCTTCAGGCCCGCTTCGTCGCCCTCGGCGATACCTGGCAGGACCAGGAGCACCAAAAATTCGCCGAGGAATTCCGAACGGCCATGCGCTCGCTCAAGCAGTTCGTCGAAGCCTCCCAGCAACACGCCCCCTTCCTCCTCCGCAAAGCCCAACGTATCGAGGAATACCTGAACCAACGCTGAACCAACCCATGGCCACCCGCGCCCAGGTCTCGTCTGTCGAAACCATCGAAGCCTTCCGCTCCGCCCTCATCGTCTACCTGGCCAAGGCCCGCCCGGTCGTCGAGGAGGCTGCCTCCGACCTCCGCCGCGCCCAATACTGGCTCGACAATGACCAGCGACTCCACTGGGAGCGCGAATCCCGACGCCGCGCCCGCGCGCTCGAGGAAACCCAACAAGCCCTGCTGTCCGCCCGCATGTCCAGCTTCCGAGGCGCCCTCGCCTCCGAACAAATGGCCGTCCAACGCGCCCGCCTGGCCATGTCCGAAGCCGAGGAGAAAATGCGACTGCTGCGCCGGTGGAGCCGGGAATTCGGGCCCCTGACCCAACCCCTCGCCCGCCCCGTCGATCGCCTCAACACGATCCTCGCCCAGGACATGTCCCAGGCCGTCGTCTTCCTCACCGAAATCATCCGCCATCTCGAAGCCTACGCCAGCACCCGGCTCGAACCCGCACCCGCGCCCGCATCCCCAACCACCGACCTGCCCACCGATACCCCCCCTCCTACGACCGACGCCGGAACGTCTCCAAACCCGCCTTCCCCCTCCGCGCCCAACCAAGAATCCGGCGCCACGACCGACAACGCCCCGCCATGAATCACTCCAACTGCCGCGCCCGCCTCGTCGCCCTCACCCGCGACCTCCACGTCCGCTGGCAGGAGACGCGCGAACACTGGTCCGATGCCAAGCGGGACGAGTTCGAACGCCGCTTTCTCACCGAACTGTTCTCCTCCGTCGACAAGGCCTCCTCCGCCCTCGAACAACTCGACGAGGTCGTGACCAAAGCAAGGACCGACTGTGAGTAACCCGCTTCCCGGCCCTGAACACCTCCTGCAGGGACTCGAACGCCTGCGCCGCCTCGCCGAGGAACTCTCCACCGAGGCCTCCCTCCGTCTCGACGCGGCCCGGCAACGCGAAAACCAGGCCCAACTCAGAGCCCGCGCGACCGATAAGGCCATCGACGGCCAACTCGAAACCAGCCGCGCCGAAGCCGCCCAACGACGCGACCGCTCCCTGGAATTCGCCGAATCCCGCGCCCTCCGCCGCACCGCCCGCATCCGCGAAGCCCAGCGCAACGCCCGGCGCACCGGGCTCGAACGCCTGGATGCCGAGGAGGGAAAACACAAGTTCGAACTCCAGCGGCAAATGCTCCGCGCCACCCGCGAACGCGACGCCGGTCTCGCCGCCGCCGACGCCGCCCTCGCCGCCATCTCCGCCACGCTCGACGGCGCCCAGGGCGATCTCGCAGCCCTCGAATCCCGCGCCCAAAGTCTGTTCGGCGTCTACGGACGCCGCGTGCTCACCGATCTCGCCCAGGCCCACGAATCCGCCCGCCCCGACCTGCAACCCGCCGAGGGCGCGCTCGCGGAGCGTCTGACCTCGACCCTCGCCTCGCTGAATGACGGGCTCTCCGCTTTCGGCCGGCGCCTCCTCCCCCGACTCTCCCGAGCCTGGCCGCTCTGGCTCGCCCTCGGTCTCTCCCCGGTTCTCATCCTTCCCACCCTCCACCTCCTCCGGATCACCTCGCCCAGCCCCACCGAAATCCTGGCCGCCGACGCCGCGTTCCTCGTCCTCGCCACCGCACTTCACCTGATGGGCCGCGGCCAGTCCCTCCCGACCCTCAGGGAACTCACCGCCGCCATCGGCACCGCCCGTGTTCTGCTGCACAACAGCCGCACCAAAGCCGCCGATACCCATCGCGCCGAACGCGCCCGCCTGGAACTGTCCCTCGAAACCACCACCCACGAATGCAACCAGGGATGGGCTCGCATCATTGCCTGGCTCGAGGAATCCCGCGCCCGCGTCCAAACCCGCGCCGATTCTCGCGCCACTCGGGCCATCGAACGAAACGAACGGCTCCGCCAGTCCTCCCGCCAGCGGATCGAACAACAATTCATCGCCGATCTCGAAGCCGCCCAAACCAAGGCCCACGAAGCCCGCGCCGAACTCGCCCGGGACCAGGACAAACTCGCCGCCTCCGCCCAGGGCGATTCCCGCCAATCCCAGGGAGACCAAACCTCCCGCTGGCGAAGCGAAGCGGATCCCATCCTCACCGAAATCGAAGTCTTCCAGTCCGGCGACCAAACCCCGCAGCACCCACCCCACTGCATCCCCCAGGACGGCTGGATCCCCCCCGCCACCCAAACCTCCGCCGTCCGATTCGGAAGCCTCGATCTGGACCTCCAGACGCTCCTCTCCGCCCTGCCTCCCGACCTCCGCGACGCTCCAGGTCTCCGGCAGCCTCGAAGTCTGCCCCTCCTGCTCACCTTCCCACACCACGGATCCCTCCTCCTCGACACCCCACCCAACCACCGAACCCAGGCCATCGGGCTGCTCAACCAGACCGTCTGCCGACTCCTCGCCGGCTCCCCGCCCGGCCGCATCGCATTCACTCTCTACGACCCCGTCGGACTCGGACAGAGCTTCGCCGGTCTCACCCATCTCGCCGACGAAACGGAACACCTGATCCACGGCCGTATCTGGACCCAGCCAGGCCAAATCGAGGAAAAACTCTCCGAACTCAACGAACACCTGGAAAAAGTCATCCAGATGTATCTCCGCAACGAATACGCCACCATCGCGGAATACAACCAGCAGGCCGGTAACATCGCCGAAAAATACCGCTTCGTCGTCCTCGCCGATTTCCCCGCCGGGTTCACCGACGTCGCCCTCCGACGCCTGCTCAACCTCGCCGCCACCGGCGCCCGCTGCGGCGTCTTCCTGCTCATCCATCGCGACCAGCGACAGCCCGTACCCCTCGACTTCCCGCTCGCCGCCCTCCGTCAGGCCTGCCTCAACCTCACCCTCAACGGACCCAACCCGGTCATCAACGGCCGATCCATCCCCGGCACCACCCTCCACCTCGATCCCGCCCCCGAAACCACCGCACTCACCAACTTCATCCGCCGGGTCGCCCGCGCCAACCTCGACTCCAACCGCGTGGAGGTGCCCTTCGACTCCATCGCTCCAACCCCCGACGCCTTCTGGACCGGCGACACCGCCTCCGAAATCCGGGTCCCCATCGGACGCACCGGCGCCACCAAGTTCCAATACCTCGCCCTCGGCAAAGCCACCCGTCAGCACGCCCTCATCGCCGGTAAAACCGGCTCCGGCAAATCCACCCTGTTCCACGTCCTCATCACCAACCTCGCCCTCTGGTGCCCGCCCGACCAGGTGCAGTTCTACCTCGTCGACTTCAAAAAAGGCGTCGAATTCAAGTGCTACGCCACCCACCGGCTGCCCCATGCCCGGGTCGTCGCCATCGAAAGCGACCGCGAATTCGGCCTCGGCGTACTCCAGCGGCTCGACGACGAACTCCGCATCCGCGGCGAACAATTCCGCAACGCCCAGGTCCAGGACCTCGCCGCCTACCGCCGCTCCCCAGGCGCCACCCCCATGCCCCGGCTCCTCCTCCTGGTCGACGAATTCCAGGAGTTCTTCGTCGAAGAGGATCGCATCGCCCAAAATGCCTCCGTCCTCCTCGACCGCATCGTCCGCCAGGGACGCGCCTTCGGCATCCACGTGATCCTTGGCTCCCAAACACTCGGCGGCGCCTACACCGTCGCCCGCACCACCCTCGGCCAAATGGTCGTCCGCATCGCCCTCCAGTGCAACGAAGCCGACGCCATGCTCATCATGGACGAGGAAAACCCCGCGCCCCGCCTGCTCTCCCGTCCCGGCGAGGGTATCTACAACGACGCCGCCGGCGCCCGCAGCGGCAACAGCCCCTTCCAGGTGGTCTGGCTCTCCGATGAAGTCCGCGACGGCCACCTCCGCCGCATCCGGCAACAAGCCGACCTCTCCCTCCCCCAACTCCCCGGACCTCTCATCTACGAGGGCGACGCCCCCGCCGACGTCCGGGACAACCCGGACCTTCAGGCCCTGCTCAGCGCCCCATCCCCAGCTCCCAGCCCCGAGCCCAGGCCCCTGTCCGTGTCCCGCTGCTGGCTCGGCGCCCCCAACTCCATCAAGGGCCCCACCCAAATCTCGTTCTCCCGCCGCAGCGGGGATCATCTGCTCATCGTCGGACAACGCGACGACACCCTGCTCGCCCAACTCGGCATCACCCTCCTCACCCTCGCCGCCCAACACCCCCGCGACACCGCGGAGTTCGTCATCCTCGACGGCAGTGCCGCCGACTCCCCCGACCGCGCCTTCCTCGACCGGCTCGTCTCCCGCCTCCCCCACCGGATCACCCTGGCCCGGGCAGCCGATGCCGGCCCCGCGCTCTCCCAACTCGGCGCCTCGTTGCGAACCCCCGCCAACCCCGGATCAAACCTCCACCCCACCCGGTTTCTGTTCGTCCACGGACTCCAGAACTTCCGCGCCCTGCGACCCGAGGACGAATTCGCGTTCGGCGCCACCGACGCTCCCCCCTCCCCGGCCGCGGTGTTCAAAGACCTCATCCACGAGGGAGCCGCCCACGGATTCCACGTCATCGCCAGTTGCGACACCTACAACAACGTGTCCCGTCAGCTCGGCCGCAAATCCCTCGGCGAATTCGGACTCCGCGTCCTGTTCCAGATGAGTGCCAATGACTCGGCCAGCCTCATCGACAATCCCGCCGCCAGCCGGCTCGGGTTCCATCGCGCCCTGCTCTATCAGGACCGCGAGGGATCCATCGAAGTGTTCCGTCCCTACACCCGGCCCGACGACGCCTGGCTCATGCGGGCTTTCGACGAAATCACTCGGCTCGCTTCCTGACCTCCCCAACTCCCGAGCTTCCCCCGGTCACCGACGGCCCAACGCTCGTCGCGAAACTCGCCGACCGCTTCGCCCTGATCGGAAACGCCGTTCGCGAAGGGATCCAGCACACCGCCGACCTGGCGGATCCCGGCTCCTCGGATCTGCTCACCGGAATCTCGCGCATGCTCGACAAGAACCTCTGGCTGCTCGAAGCCCACGACCCAGTCCCCCTGCCACCCGTCGTGTAATCTGCTGCGGCGGCGTCCCGGCGCCACCAAAGTCCACGGCTACCGTCATTGGGTTGCTCCGCGACTCTTGAAAAGCGGCCAACTCCAGGCGTCGTGGAGTGACGCTCGAAGGAGCCGGACCCAGGACAGCTCGGCGCGCTGGAAACCAAAAAAAGGGCACCCCTGCCCTTCGGCAAGGGGGCCCTTCGTGATTGCGTGCGGATGCAGCCTGGCTCGATCACCCGGGACAGGTCGGGACCGCTGGATCCCGCTGGCCCGCCACGGAATCAACCGTGATTCATTCCTCCCGGGGATAGGGCGGAACGTACGGATTCGCGATCGAGTAATGGCACTTCGTGCAGTTCCGCACGTTCCTGCGGAAAGATGATCTCCGAGAGACCGCCACCCAACGTCGAGCCCCACAACCCCCCGATTTCTCCGCCATTCCATGCCCCCCGCGGCTTTCGGATACCGCCCAAGGCATCTCCGGTGATTCAGTAGCACTACTCAACATTCCGTGTCGCACCCCTCCCCGCCCGCCAGAACACAAGGCCACGATGGCTCCTCTCCCGCCTCCTCCGGACGGCTAGGAAACCGGCCACCAACAAGGAAGATCCGCCCAAAAACATCGCTTTAATCCCCTTCAAGCACCCCCTCCCCGCCCGATATTCCCTTGATCCAAGTCAAGCCCGGGGTGACCGGCTTACTAACCCTTTCTTGTCCTAAGACGCCAAGAATTGTGCACAGGAAAGGCTCGCCCGACCAGGGAAGGATATGATGTCCTAATACTGGTCCATGAGTCGGGACACGAAGCGATGAAAACGCAAACCGCCCCCTACCGCAGAATGCGTCGAACCGCCCAAGGCACCCGGATTCGTTGATCGAAAACCGCCCAGCATTCGGAGACCCCATGAAACCCCTGAACCCAGCATCGCGACGCCTCACCCGCCAGGTCGCACTGCTCCTGGCGACCCTGGCTCCGGCAGTCTTCGCCGCCAGTGAGAAGCTGCCCGCCGACTCCAAGATCCTCCACCCGTGGCCAGGCGGCGTGGACCCGCGTCCCGCCATCACCTCGGTGGCCGATGACACCAAGAGCGACAATCTCCTGTTGCGCTGGAGTGGCCTCTCGGGTCCGTACCGCGTGCAAAAGTCGGAAGGCGTCGGCGCCCCCTGGACCAACGTTGGGGACGCTACCTCCGACAACTCCGCGTCCATTCCCGCTTCCGGTGAGGGCATGGGCATCTTCCGCATTCAGGGCGCTCAACCGGATTATGTCGGACAGTCCGTCTGCCGCGGCTGCCATCCCAAGGCCCACGACGGCTGGGCCGAAACCGTCCATCACGGCGCGCTCGACACCCTCAAGGCCATTGGCCAGGCCGGGAACAAAAACTGCCTTCCCTGCCATAGCGTCGGTTACGGACTCCCCGGCGGATTCGTCAGCGAAGCCACCACCCCCCGGCTCGGCGGCGTGCAGTGCGAAAACTGCCATGGCCCGGCGGCGAACCACATCTCCGACCCCGGCGACCTGAAGGCTCGCCCCGTCGTTTCCCTCTCCGGAACCCTCTGCGGCGGTTGCCACAACGGTTTCCATCATCCCACCTTCGATGAATGGCTCACCGCCGGCCACGCCGCGGTGAACGCCGACTTCACCGGCGCCACGGGATTCATGAACACCAACCGTGTCGCGGCCGTCAGCCGCATGCGTGCTTGCGGTGCCTGCCACGGCGGTGCCGTCCGCATGGCCATGCTCGAAGGCGCGGAAAGCACGCCGCCCGTCGACCTCCCCTCCATGCCTTCGGGCGACGTTGCCGCCAAGACCGGCATCACCTGCTCCGTCTGCCATACCGCCCACGAAAAGACCGAGTACGGCGCCCAGCTCCGCAACCCGACCTACTCCACGAACTTCTTCTCGTACTACACCGCCACCAACACGAACTTCACCCTGCAGTACAAGGAGAACGTCCAAATCTGCGCCCAATGCCATAACCAACGCGGCGCCGTCTGGTCCGGCACCGGTCGCCCGCCCCATCACTCGCCCCAGTACAACGTGCTGATCGGCAACATCGGCGACGCCTCCATCGCCGGCCTCGACCTCAGCGGACTTCCGCAGTCTTCGCACCGCGATGTGGCCAAGCAATGCACGCACTGCCACACCCACGGCCACGCCTCGGAACACCCGAGCGAGGATGACCCGATCTACACCGGCCACTCCTTCAAGCCGCTCGCCGAAAACTGCGTCCCCTGCCATACCGCCGAGGAAGCCGAAGTCTTCGTCGGATTCCGTCAGCGCAACACCAAGGCGGCCATCGCCGAGGTCAAGGCGCTGCTCGACAAATGGGGTGAAACCAAATCGCCCGACCCGCTCAAGGCCAAGTACGGCAAGGCCGCCTGGGAATACTCCAGCGTTGGCCAGATCACCCGGCCCGCCGGCGCCCCCGCCGTCGCCACCCCGGTCGCCAATGAGCAATCGCTCATTCCCGATGAGATCAAGAAGGCTCGCCACCTGATCTACATGGTCGAACACGACGGCAGCTACGGCGTCCATAACGCCCGCTTCTCCACCGCCGTGCTCGACGAAGCCAAGAAACTCGTCAACGGCAGGCTCCAGTAGTCAGTCGCTCTTCCGAAGTACTCCGAAGCAGCGGTTCGATGCGGGGCCGGCGGCGAAAGCCGCCGGCCCTTTCCTTTCGTTCCCAGGCCAGACTTCCCCCTATCCCGGAGCACCGGATTTC
>CAYZAE010000056.1:27345-36082 GCA_964476125.1 uncultured Verrucomicrobiota bacterium
CGTCGATCCCCCCCACGAACACGCCCCCCTCCTCGGAGGCGCCCGGACAGGGGGAGGCCGATAGGGGGACGGACGCGGATAGGGGGACAGGTCTTTGGTCAGCCGCCCTCCCCCCCCTGCGACGCGGCCCCGGATGCACCAACAGGGGGACAGGGTGAACTCAAGAGCCTGTCGTGCGATGGTGCGGACATCCCTGATGGCCCGGCCGGCATCCAGGAATCCCTTGAAGATGAACCCGAATCATCGATTCGGCAGCCCGAGTTCCTTCCTCCGCCTTCGCGGTCTTCAATCCTCCGGCCGCTCCCCCGACGCTGCCATCTTCACCAGGCGCGGATCGAACCGTGCCAGCACCTCGACCAGATCGGCTTGAGCGGCCATGACATCATGGATGTCCTTGTAGGCCATCGGCGCCTCGTCCAGCCCGGCTGAGATCAGGGAAACCCGGGCCTTGCGAAGGCGCCTGTTCACATCCTCCCACTCGAAGCTTTCGTTCGCCTTCGACCGGCTCATGCGCCGGCCGGCCCCATGGGAGGCTGAATTCAGGGAAGCGGGCTCACCACGACCGCGCACCACGAACCCCGGGGTCGCCATGGAACCCGGGATGATCCCCAACGTTCCTTCTCCGGCCGGGGTAGCTCCCTTGCGGTGCACGATCACCTCACGTTCCGTGCCCTCGATGACGTGGCGCTCTTTCCAGGCGAAATTGTGGTGATTCTCCAAGGTGAGCAGGATTTCGGCACCAAGCGCCGCAGCGATGTGCTGGTGGATCAAAGCATGATTGGCGGCGGCATACCGCCCCATGAGTTCCATCGCGGCCCAATACTCCTGCCCTTCGGCCGTCTCAAGCCCGAGCCAAGCCAGCCTCAGCAGTTCCCGCGGGACCTCCGGATGCAGCTTCACCGCAAGTTTGCTGTAGTGGTCGCAAACCGCAGCCCCAGTGCCACGGCTTCCGCTGTGGCTGAGAAGGGCTACGTACTCCCCGGGTTCCATCCCCAACCGTCCATCCGTCACGGTCAAAGCCCCGAACTCCACAAAATGATTTCCACTGCCGCTGGTACCCAACTGCGACCACGCCCGGTCGCGGTTCTGCCGGGTGACCGGCGACACCGCCCAATCGGCGTCCATGACCTCATGATCACGTCGATCCTGAAACGTCGCCCCCACCCCGAACCGCGTCTCCGCCTCGATGGCGCGGGTCAGTCGATCCTGCTTTGCCGATAAGTCGCGCATCGGCAGATCGAGAACGGTCAGCTTCATCCGGCACGCGATATCGACCCCCACCGCATACGGAATCACGGCATTGTCCGTAGCAAGAACTCCGCCGATGGGAAGGCCATAGCCGACGTGGGCGTCGGGCATCAACGCCCCTGCCACGGAGACCGGAAGGAGGCAGGCCTTTTCCATCTGAAGCACCGCTTCATGCTCCAGGTCACCGCCCCATTGCCGGTACTTCGCCGGCGTGGACCGGATCGCTGGAGGTGCCGCGAGCAGAGCCTTCGCGAATTCACCGCGCAAAGCATCGGCCAGAAAGGCCTGGGGATCGGCCACGATCGCCGCGACCTCCGCTTCGATGCGGGACCGATCCCCTCCCGCAAGGCAGTAACGCGCAATGAAATCGCTCCCCCGCCCCAACGCATCCCCCAGAGGCACCCCCATCCGGATCAGATCCTTCGTGTTCATATCCATCCTTCCCCAACCCCGGGTTCTTCCTCCACCAACCTAATCCCGACGTTCCAAGCCGGGACACTTCACGCCCCCTTGGCGCAGGCGGATGGAACTTGCGTGCCCGCACCGCCTGCGCCTCCAGGTAACGGTCCCCGGGGAGGCTTCAGGCCGCAGTCGCCTTCGCCAGCGCCTGATGGAGATCCGCCATAATGTCGTCGATGTGCTCAAGACCGATGCTCAAGCGGACCAGGTCCGGACTGATCCCGCCGGCCTTCTGGGCTTCTTCCGAAAGCTGAGAATGCGTGGTCGTGGCGGAGTGGATCGCCAGGGACTTGGCGTCACCGACATTCGCCAGATGCGAGAACAGCTTCAGGTTGTCGATGAAACGGCTCCCCGCCTCCTTGCCCCCCTTGATGCCAAACACGACCATGGAACCGCCCTTGCCCCGGAGGTACTTCTGGTTCCTGGCGAACTCAGGGCTGTCCTCCAGACCGGGGTACTTGACCCAGGTAACCCCGGGATGGCTCTTGAGGTTCCGGGCAACCTTCAGTGCGTTCTCGCAATGGCGCTCCATCCGAAGCGGCAGGGTTTCGATGCCCTGCAAAAACATCCATGAATTGTCCGGCGAAATGCACGCCCCCAAATTGCGCAGCGGGACCGTCCGCATGCGCAGGATGAACGCCAGCGGCCGCAGCATATCGGGAAGATCAATACCCCAGCGCAGTCCGTGGTAGCTGGAATCCGGGGTCGTGTAGAGCGGATGCCGGCCCGCCGCCCAGTCGAAGCGGCCCGAGTCCACCACCACCCCCCCGATGCCGGTCCCGTGGCCCCCGAACCATTTAGTCAATGAATGCACCACAATGTCTGCCCCATGTGCGATCGGCCGGGTGAGATACGGCGTCGAAAAGGTCGCGTCCACGATCAAGGGCACCCCGTGCTGCTTGCCAACCTTCGCCACCGCCTCGAGGTCCGTCACTTCCAGCGCCGGATTCGACACCGTCTCGCAAAACAAAGCCCGGGTGCGGCTGTCGATGGCTTTCGCGAAGTTCGCCGGATCGTTCGAATCCACGAACCGAACCTGAATCCCCAATGCAGGCAGGATGTCGTTGAACTGGGTGTACGTGCCCCCGTAGAGGTTCCGCGCCGACACAATGTTGTCCCCCGCCTGCGCCAGATTGATGACGGAATAGAAAACAGCACTCGTGCCCGACGCCACCCCAAGCCCCGCCGGCTCCGGAGCCCCCTCAAGCAGCGCCACCCGCTTCTCCAGCACGTCCGTCGTGGGATTCATCAACCGCGTGTAGATGTTCCCCAACTCCCGAAGCGCGAACAAATTCGCCGCATGCTCCGTATTCTTGAAGACGAACGACGACGTCCGATAAATCGGAACCGCACGGGACAGGGTCGTCGGATCGGGTTGAGTGCCTCCGTGAAGACAGATCGTTTCGATGTTCATGCGAGGACGAAACCCTAGCTGACTTCGACCCCCGCACGCCAGCCGCGAACTCACCACCCGGCCTCAGCGAAATTCGTACCGCACCGTGTTCCGGTTCAAGGGCACCCTCCCTGACTCTTTCGGCGCCGCCAAAAGGTCATCCCCGGCCCGCACCTCCCCAAAGTTCCACCTCGCCCCGGCGGGCGTCCGCCATCCCCACCAGGCCACCCTCGGCCACGCCGCAACCCCCACCTCCGGCAGGTCGATCGACTGAACCAGATCCGGATTCGATCCCGTCGGCTCCCCTTCAAGACCTGCCTGAAAGTCGGAAGAAGGCGCCGATGCTATCAATCGCTCGAATCGGAGCGGCTGCCCGCCACGTAGCACGGCAAGGCAGTCGGCCAGCACTTCCACCGGAGAGCCAGAGATCCGTGCCGTTGCTGCCAGCCGCGCGAGATTTGTCGGAGCCGCGCTCACCAGCAGGGACTCCAAAAGGATCCGGGAGACCCCCTCGCCCAGCTCCTGGCCGGCAGCCCTTTCGGAGGGCTCCGGCGCACCGAAATGCTGGGAGACTTCATGCAAAACGTCCGCCGAAAGATGCGCCCGCAGAAATCGAGCCACATCGGGGTCCTCAAATCCCATCCAGCGTCGTTCGAACAACGACCGGCCCGACGGAACCTCCCGCCCCTCCAGATTCCCCAGATGCCACCCCGAAGGATCGCCCTGCAACATCGAAGGAACCGCATCCTCATCGATCGCTTCCATGGAATGCCAGGGCTGCTGCTCCCGAAACCAGGCTGTCCCGCACTGCCGGACATGCAGATGAACCAACTCCCGCGCGAAAGCAGAACAACCAAGCTGATAGGACGCGGCGTCCCCCGCCAGATACGCCAGGCGGGCGAACGCCAGCGATTCAGAAGCTCCCGCCCCCATCGACGCCACCCCCTCCCCGCCAAAACCCGCCCAACGGGTGCGGGCCGGAATCGTGAACAGGCTCCGGATGAGGGACCAACGGTCCCGCACCAATCCATGGTCCCCGGTGAAATGCACGTACGCCCAGAGCGCTGGAAGCAGGCGGCCGACCTCCGTGGACTCGTTCACCGCAGCTCCCGAACCCGGTTCCCCGGGCGCCGGCAAGGCGCGGCCCGTTCCTGTCGCCGCCCCCATCGCACGATCCTGAACCCGCGCAGGGATCAGGATCTCCTCGCGAAAGCGCTTCGCCAGCCAGGCCGTGGCGTTCGTCCGATCCGTGCCCCCCAGCCAGGGGAGAGCCCGGGCCAGCGACAGTTCCGTCCCGGCGGCAACAGTTCCGGTTTTCCCGGACACCAGGTTCGCCACCAACTCCCGCAATCGAGCCGCCGCGGCCACCACCGTGGGATC
The DNA here is from genome assembly GCA_964476125.1 of uncultured Verrucomicrobiota bacterium. Taxonomy (GTDB): domain Bacteria; phylum Verrucomicrobiota; class Verrucomicrobiia; order Limisphaerales; family CAIMTB01; genus CAIMTB01. The sequence goes on from CAYZAE010000056.1 coordinate 31,826, forward strand.
CGAACCCAACGACAGTGGCGCCGCAGGCGTTTCGGTCTCGTTCACATAACGCAGGACCGGAAAACTTGCGTCGTATCCGTCCGCCTCTGGAATGCCATGGAACGGACCAAAGGGGGTCGCAATCTCGAAATCAAAGGGTGGCTGCGAGAAAGTCACCGGGAACCTCGGTCCCACCTTCAGCGCGAGAGCAAGCGTCGGGCTCACGGGCGAAATCCGAATGGGCCGGGTGCCCCATTCATCCGGAATCTCCAGCCAGTCGAAACGGTGCCGGAGGGTCACAACATCGCGTTCACGGTCCACACTCACGGCCTCCTCACACCGAACCGGAAAACGACGCGTGGCACCCGCCCAATAGCGGAGCCGCGTCAGCGGATCCCGCGCCACCGCCAGCGGCCACTCCCAGACCTGGAGCTTCGGACGCTTCATGCTGGTTCGCTCACCCTTCTGTCTCCCGCCCCCTCCGGCCCCTGACTTCTCACGTTCCTTCGCCCGGGACCCCTTGCCCGCCGCGGCCACGGAAGTGGTGTCGAACTCATGCCCCTCCTGCGGAGGCTTGTAGTAACCGTAGATCGGCATCAGCGAGAAATGGCGCGCCGCCCCGATGAACTGAAGCTCCAGGCCGTTCGTCCCCAATTGCACCCGCTTCGGGCGCCGCTCCAGGAACACCGCCCATGGACTGTCCCAGTTCGTCCAACCCGGCGCCCCGCTGAAACCCGCCAGAAACCAGTTCTCCCGCATTTGCCCGCCATCCAACCAATCCCCCGGACGCAACGTCGCGATGCCCGTCGGCGACGAATACGAAACAAAAGTCGCCCCCCCAAGCCCGGTCGCCGACATGTCCGAAAAAACCCGGACCCGGCTCTCCCGACTCCGCCATAACGTGGCCGGAAACAACTCGGTCTGAAGCACCGTCAGGGGGGCGTTCGTGGACAGCTCGGCCGACACCGGCCGCCGCGCAGGTTCCGGCGACGCAGCGAGCGCCGGGTTCACTTTCAGGGCGCCATAAGATGCGACACCGGCCCCGGCGCTTGTTCCCGACGGGTTGTCGTCAGGCCGGCATCCGGACAGTCCCAAAAGAACACACACGGCAAACCCGAGCATCCGCCGGCATCGCTCTGCCAATCCTGGATCGATCATGGTCCTCATGGCTGAACCGGCATCCGAAACGCAGCCCCCTCCCGATCGTTGCGCACAATCAGCACATTCCCCGCCAACGCCGGTGGATTCCAGGTCTTGCCGGTGACCGCGGAAAACTTCGCCCGTTCCCGGAAGGCGGCCGGATCCGCATCCACGAGCACCACGTCGCCGTTCTCCGCCGTCAGGAGCAAAAACCTTCCCGCGCGCAACAACTGCCCATGCCCATAGCGTTCCCCGTCCCATCGCCGGATTCCATCCTCCAGACTCAGACAAACCAGCCGCCCGTCATCCAGTCCATACGCGAAACCGTCGAGAAGAAGCACGTTGGCGAACTTCGACTTCAGACGCATGGATCGCCAGACAATGTTGGTGACCGACCACTTCCCCTCCGCCCCCAGGGCCACCTCGATGAGCTGGCTTCCCGTGCCATAACCGCTGGTCACCAAAACCCGGCCCCGGTCCGCATCCACCACCCGTGGATCCGCCACGTGGGGATGCCCGCCGCGCCAGGGATGTTCCCACAGCAACGAGCCCGTCCCGGGATCGTGCCCCGCCGCACCCGTCCCCGTGAACGTCAGGAGCTGCGGCATCCCGCGGATCGTCTCCAATCGCGGCGAACTGTAATGGGGTTCGGCTGTTCCCCCGCTCCACAGCCCGGCTCCAGTGCCCGCCTGGAACGCCATCAGTGAAACGGAATTCGAGCGCCCGAGCGGCGCCACGATCACCCGATCCCCCAGCACCAAAGGCGAACTGCTCAGCCCCCAAACCAGATCCTTCGCCGATCGTCCCTCCGTGACATTCGTGCTCCACAGGACCTTCCCGTCGGCCAGATCGAGGCAATTCAGAAAGCCGGTCGAGCCCAGCGCGTAAACCCGGTTCGATACCACCGTCGGCGTCGCCCTCGGTCCAATCCCGCCGATCGGATTGTCGTACCGGGCCGCATCCCGATGGGTCCATAAACGCCGGCCACTCGTCAGGTCGAAGCAGGAAACCAATTCCTCCGCTCCATCCTGCTCCTGGGTGAGGGCCCGGTCGCCCACAATGACAAACCCTCCCCAGCCCGAGCCCAGCGGCTGCCGCCAAAGCAGCTGAGGTGGGCGAGCCATCCAGTCCGGATCAAGTGTCACCCCCTCGATCACGCCATCCCTTCGCGGCCCAAGAAACTGGGGAAACGCAGGGCCGGCCTCCCGGAATGTCGCCCCAGCCACTTCCTTGGCGGCAACCGGAACGAGCGAGGAGGCCGACCTCCACCGCGGCTCGAAAATGGGAACGAGATCTCCACTGACACCGACAAACCGAAACAAGGCAGCACCCACGGCGAGGCCACCCACCGCGATCCCCAGCAGACGCCAGCGAGCGGACCAGCGCATTCTTGAGAACGCCAGCAGCCAAACCAGCAGCAGCGCGAACGAGAGCAGCGCCACCCCACCCGTGCGCATCACCTGTTCCTGACGCGCCAGTTCCGGATCACGCCAACTGAGGAAAAGCCGCCCGCCCGCCACCGCCACCACCAGAAGCGCCGGCCACCAGCGCACTCCGCGCCGCTTCCCGCCTTGGGTCGCCGCATCCCTGGATTCCCCTGAAGGTTGTGTCATGCCTGTGCTCCCCTGAATCGCGCCAGAATTCCTGCCAGCGCCTCCAACTGCTCCTTTGCGTGTTCGCTCGACAAAGCGAACCGAAAATACCGGTCTGCCGGGCCGTTTGGATACCGGATCAGCGGTGGATGGATGCCAGCCGAGCGCAGAAGCCGCGATAAACGATCCACAGCCGCCGCCGGCTCAGGAGCCACTGCAAACATCGGCCCAGGCCCACCCGGTTCGCCCAGGGAACTCCGAACCAGCTTCAATCCGCGACACAAACGTTCCCGACGTTCTTCCCCCTCCCGCTGGAGCACCCGGATCGCCGCCTGGGCTCCGCAGGCCAGAGGGGGGGGGACCAGGGTGTTGCCGGTGTAGAACCGGCTCCGTTCCAAAATAGCCGTCCGCAAACGACGAGGCCCCAGCACAACTCCGCCGTAGCATCCGAACGCCTTGCTCAACGTGAAGGTCAGCACCACGCGTCCCAGCGGAACCCCCGCCAACTCCAAACTGCCACGACCACGCGCGCCAAGAACTCCTATTCCATGCGCATCGTCCACCAGCAGCGTGCCTCCCCGAGGCATGGCATCCACCAACCCCTCCAAAGGCGCCACCTCACCACTATGCGTGAAAAGGCCGTCCGTCATCACCAGCAGGCGGGAACCCCGGCCCAGTCCCCGGACCACCGCCCGAAATCCTTCGACCGATCGATGCGGGTATCGGCTCACCGGCAGCCCCGTCAACTGGGCTGCATCCGCCAGACAGGCGTGGGCCCGCTCGTCCAGCAACACCTGGTCATGCTCCCCGGCAAGCGCCTGCGCGGCCACCAGCGGGGCCGTGTAACCGGCGGAAGTCAGCGTTGTCGCACCCCGGCCGCCGAGAAACTCCTCCAAAGAACGCTCCAAATCGCGATACACCGGAACGTTCCCCGTCGTCATCCGCGAGGCGCAGGCGCTCGGACCGTACCGAACCACCCCTTCCGCCACCGCCGCTCGCACCTCCGGATGCCAGGAAAGCCGCAGATAATCGCTGCCACCAAAGTAACTGAGCCGCTTCCCCCGATCCATCACCCGGGTGACCTCGACTTGCTCCAATTGGGGCGGTTCGCGCACCGCACGATTCAAAGCCGGGACACCCCGGGTGGCGAGCGTTGTCTGACGTCCCCACCTCCGATACCGCCCCCCACGACCCGCCACCGCAGCGCCCCCCGGCCGCAGCAACAATCGCACCCCAACAGCGGGACAGGTCTTTTGTCGAGGCCTGGTCGGGTGAATAGGGGGGGAGGATCGACAAGGGGACAGGCAATCGATCACGCCGGAATTTCGTCGCGCCCCACGCGCAGGCTCACCGATAGAGTGCCAGGTCTTTGGTCGGAGCAACCTCGGTTCCCGCACTGACAGAGGGACAGACGTTTGATCGCACGCATGCCATGCTTGGTCTGAAACTATTTACCTGTCCCTTTGTAAAAAAGGCTTGCCACGGAAGGGTCGGCAGTGATTAGCCGGCGACCGCCATGAGGACAGCCCGACTGAAGGTTCCCAAG
>CAYZAE010000057.1:0-35999 GCA_964476125.1 uncultured Verrucomicrobiota bacterium
GGTTGTCGCGCTGCGACAACCCCGCCCGCGTTGAGCGGGCGGTAGCCTTTTGGGGGTGCGCTTTGGGGATGTCGTTGCGCGACGAGTTCCACCACCCACCCACTCGATAGGCACCGGATCGCGCCTACCCTTCCGGCAAAGTTGACGTCGGCAGCGGGCGCGGGAAGGCTTCACCCACCGCGTCCCCATGGCCTCCTCCCTCACCGAGTTCGTCGCCGGCATTCCGATCATCGACGTCCATGAACATCACCTGCCGGAGGTCCTGCTCCATCGCGAGGTGAACCTGCTGCAACTCTTCCAACAAAGTTACGCCGGCTGGACCCAGGCCCGTCCCTATCCCCTGCCCTCCGAGAGCCGTGATGAGGATCCGATGCTGGCGGCGACTCCGGCGACCACCTGGGAGGCGCTTGCCCCCTATCTTGAATCGAGCGGATCCAGTTCCTTCGTTCGCAATCTCGTTCGCGCCATCACCGAACTGCACGGCCAGGGGGAGGGGGAGATCACGCGTTCGAACTGGGAGTCCATCGACGACGCCGTGCGCGCGGCCCATCGCCGCCCCGACTGGTGCGCGGAGGTCCGGGGACGCGCCGGCATCGAGCAGATCATCACGGATCCCTACAGCGACCCGCTTCTTGATGCCCGGGCCGCCTTTGGCACGGGCTACCATTCGGTGGTTCGCATCAACGGGTTTGCCTGCGGCTGGAGCCCGGATTCCTGGGATCACAACGGAAACTCGGGGCGTGCCCTGCTGCGTCGGCTCGGGATCGAGGCCCGGACTTTCGATGATTATCTGGGAGCCCTGGAACCAGCGGTGGATCAACTGATCTCGCGCCGGCATGTCGCGCTGAAGAACGCGCTGGCCTACGATCGCGATGTTCAGTTCGCCCCTCCCGACATCACCCTGGCCCGCCGAGCGTGGGGACAGTCGAACCCTTCCCCTGCGGAACGAAAGGCCTTTGGCGACATTGTCGTCGACCGATTCTGCGCCCTGGCCGCCGCCCGCGATCTGCCGGTCCAGATGCATCTGGGCACGGCCCTGATCCAGGGCTCCCATCCGCTTCATGTGGCCGGGTTGATCGAGCGGCATCCGAAGACCCGTTTCCTCCTGATGCACCTCGCGTATCCCTGGAGCCGCGACCTGCTCGCCATGGCTTTCGTGTACCGGAACATCTGGCTCGACCTGACCTGGTCCTTCCTCCTCAGCCCGTCCCATTTCAAGCTGGCCCTTCATGAAGCCATCGAAATTCTGCCCAATGAGTCGCGGATGATGCTGGGCGGCGACAACTGGCACATTGAGGAGACCTACGGGGCGATGAGGACCGCCCGGCGATTGATCGCAGAGGTCCTGGAGGAGAAGCGACGGGATGACTATTTCCACGCCAGCGACGCGGAACGGCTCGCGACCAGAATTCTTCGCGGGAACGCGCTTCAATTCTTTGGTCTGACTTCGCTTGAGGCGTGACCGCCGCCTCGCCCGTGGCCCTCCTGCTTCGATACCTGATCCTGCCATGAAATCCCCGCCCGCAGGCACCATCGACGCCTACATCGCGACGTTTCCAGCCGAGGTTCAGAAAGCGCTCCAGAAGGTGCGGGCGATCATCCGCAAAGCCGCGCCGGAGGCCGAGGAGGCCATCAAGTACCAGATCCCCACCTTCGTTCTGAAAGGAAATCTGGTTCACTTCGCGGCTTTCCAAAACCACCTCGGTTTCTATCCGACCCCCTCCGCAATCACCGCCTACCAGGCGGAACTGGCGGACTACAAAAGCGCGAAAGGTTCGGTCCAGTTCCCCTTCGACCAACCCCTCCCTTTCGATCTGATCCGGAGGATGGTGGAATTCCGGGTGAACGAAGTCGCCGCAAAGACGGGGCCACGGAAACGCAGCCGATAGGGGAGCGTGGGTCGAGGGTCGAGGGTCGAGGGTCGAGGGTCGAGGGTCGTGGGTCGAGGGTCGTGGGTCGAGGGTCGTGGGTCGTGCACCCACCCGGCCAAGTGGGGAGTGGGGAGTGGAGTGTGGGTGCGAAAAGCGCGATGCATCCAATTCGGGGGGGCAGTCGTTCTGCTGGGTGACAACCAATCACCCGAATGAACCGAACTCCCGCCTTGCCTCGTCCACGACCCCTGAGCCGCCGAAACGCGGCCATCCCGGTCCCGATCACCTGGTGCCTGGCCACGGCCTTTCTCGTGCCAGTGGCGCAGGCCGATCTCTTCGTCAACCTCACTCCCTCGGCCCTGGGAGGGGGGCTGTACAGCTATGAGGCCACCGTGGAAAACACCGGTCCCAGGGACATCGCCATCGTTTCCCTGCTCAACGCCCCCACCCACGATCCCCTGATCGGCAGCACTCTGTTCTCACCCGCAGGTTTCGCCACGAGCTACGACTCGTTGCTCGGCATCATTGATCTGCTGCCCAATCTCGCCTTCTCGGTGGGAACAGTCACCGGCGGCTTCGGCTTCCAGACCATGACCGCGCCGGCGCCCGGATCGTCCTTGGACCTTTTTGAGGCCCTGACCATTGATGGCGACCTGATCACCGGCCGGATCCGCTATCGCACGCCGGGCGTGCCGGATGGCGGCCCCTGGCTGCCCGCACTGCTGCTCGGTGTCGCCACCCTGGGCCTCGCGCGGGCTCGATTCGCAGTCGCCTGAATTTCCGTCCCCCCAAAAACCACATCAACCAACCCCATGAAACCATTCCGATCCAATCCCCACCCCCACGCCTGGCCAAGGCTCGCCGCCCTCTCACTGTCCGCCCTGGCCACACTGCAACCTCTGCCCGGCCGGGCCTCCAGTCATAGCGACGCCCCCCTCATCAAGCAGGATCCCCAGGCCAATCTCACGGATGTCTACGCCTTCGTCGGCACCCGCTACGACAACCCGGCCCAACGCGTGCTCAACGTGCTGGTCTCCGTCCGGCCCTTCTCCGACCCCGGCGATGGCGTGATCTACGAGCGGTTCGCCGACGACGCCCTCTACAGCATCCACATCGCCGATCCCAACACCGGCGCCACGCTGCTGCGCTACGATTTCCAGTTCTCCGACATCAACCCAACGACCGGTCCCGGCCTCAAAAACCCGGGCACAATCCTGTCCTACGGGCTCGGCACCGCCGTGGGGGCGATCAGCACCATTGGCGACGCCAGGCAGAACTACACCCAGACCTATTCCGTCGCCAAAGGGTCGTCCACCCTCGCCTCCGCCCTGCCCATCGCCCCTCCCAACGTCGGCAAACGCACCACCCCGCTCTACAACGACGCCTCCTCCGGCAAGGCGGTGTCCGGCGCCACCACCTTCGGTGAACTGGATTCCTACACCCAGCAGGCCATCCGCAGTCTGCCCTCCGGGGAAGTGGTGTTCGCCGGGCCCCGCGACGACGCATTCTACGCGGACACCCCCGCCATCTTCGACCTGCTCGACTCCCGGATTCTCGACAACAACGGTTCGCTCGCCGACGGACTCGGCCAGGACGGCCAGGGTGTCGACGGCTTCAAGGGCTTCAACGTCCTGACCTACGGCATCCAGATCCCCATCGACGCGCTGCCCGCCGTCCAATACCCCGCCCCGTTCTTCGGCTCCGCCACCGGCGTCGGGGTCTACGCCTCCGTCAGCCGACCACGCATCACCCTGCGAAGAACCGACGGCGAACCGACCAGCTCCGGTCCCTGGATCCAGGTCAACCGGCTGGGCAATCCGCTGTTCAACGAGGTCCTCGTCGCACTCCGGGACAAGGACAACTACAACCGTACGTCCCCCACCGCCGACGCCTCCAAGTTCCGGACCTACGCCGAAAACCCGGAAGTCGCGGCCCTTATCAATGCCGTCTACGGCACCAGCTTCGCGACCTCCGGACGTGCGGACATCGCGGCTGTCTTCATCCCCGACGTCATCCGCGTCGACACCCGCACCGGCCCGGTCCCGGTCGCCGGCCAGGCGGCCTTCAGCCGGCTCGGCTTCATCGGTGGTGACACCGTCAGCGGCACCGGATTCACCGCGTCCAGCGGCTGGCCCAACGGCCGTCGCATCGGGGATGATGTCGTCGACATCGCCCTCACCGCGGTCGCCAGCGGGCCGACCTACAGCGCCATCACCGTGGTGGGCGACAACATCTCCGCCAACGACCAGGTCTACCACCAGGTCTTCCCCTACCTCGCCACGCCGCACGCCGGCCCCACCGTGGACCAACGACACGCCTCGTCCTCGACGATGTCGCCCATGAACTGATCACCGACTGAGGAAACCACGAAGGCGGCATGATCCCGCCGGATCATGCCGCCTTCCTTTTCACCATCCCTTTCCTTCCCCGCATGAAACTTCCTGGCTGCCTCCGTTCCCCGGCCCGTTCCCTGGCCTTTGTCGCCGCGCTGGTCGGATTCGCATTCACCAACGTCCAGGCCGGGAACTCCCCGGACACCACCCGCTCCGCCGCGCGCGTGGGGACTCCGCCCCCCCGTGCCCCCGAGGCCGAAAGTCTTCGCACTCTGGAAACCGAAGCCCGCCGCTCCCCCGAAACCGCCGAGCGCTGGATCCGATTCGGCGATGCCGCGATGCAGCTTGCCCGGGACAATCACGACGGCGCCCTCCCGCTCCGGGCCCAGTCCGCCTACCGTCGCGCCCTGCAACTCGACGAGGGATCGGTCGATGCCCGGGTCGGACTCGCCTGGGTCTTCAACACAACGCACGACTTCGCCCAGGGCCGCGACTGGGCCCGCAAGGCCCTCGCCGTAAATCCCCGGGAACCCCGCGCCCATTCGCTGCTCGGCGATGCCGCGGTGGAACTCGGGAACTACGACACCGCCCTCGACCATTACCAATCCGCGCTCGATGCGGGTCCTGATCTCTCCACCCTGAGCCGGGCGGCGCACGCCCTGTGGTTGACCGGCGACGGGCGAAAAGCCCGCTGGCTGATGGAACGGGCGATCAAGTCCGGGGGCCCCCACGCCGAGAACACCGCCTGGTGCCGCGCCCAGCTTGCCCTGATGCTCTGGCACGAAGGGGCCGTTCTTCCCGCCCGCCAGCTGGCCGACCGGGCCCTCCAGGAAGCCCCCTCCAACGCCCTCGTGCTCGCCATCGCCGGACGGATCGCCTCCGCCACCGGCGATTCCACGAACGCCCTGGCCTTCTACCGACGTTCCCTCGCCGCCGGCCCCAACCATGAGGCGCTTGCCGGACTACACCAGGTGCTCAGCGCCGCGGGACGCACGCAGGAGGCGGAGGAACAATTCCAACGCGTCATTGAATTCCACCGGGCCGGGAGCCATGCCCACCCGGCCCACGGAGCCGATAATTCCCTGCCCCACACCCATGGCCCGGCCAGCGGCAATGCTCAGCTTGCACGATTTTACGCCGACAACGACCGCAACCTGCCGGAGGCCACGGCCGAGGCGGAGCGCGCGTTCGAGAATTTTCCGAACGTCGCCAACGCCGACACACTGGCCTGGTGCCTGTTCAAGCAGGGCCGCTTCGCCGAAGCCCGCAACATCCAACGGAAGGCGCTTCGCTGGAACACCCCCGACGCCAGCCTGCTCTTCCACGCCGGACGGATCGAAGCCCAGCTCGGCGACCGCAACGCCGCCCGCAAGCTCCTGCACCAGGCGCTCAGCCTCAACCCCCGCTTCCATCCCCTCGACGCCCCCATCGCGGCACAAGTCCTCCTATCCCTCGGCCAAACCGGCCCCTGACTCCCGCGCACTTTGGAGTGCGGCAGCCCCCTGCCGCTTTCCCACAACCGTCCCCTCGCCCCTCCACGCAAACACCGCCGTCCCGCGCGCCCCCTTCTCGCCCTGCTCCCATCCCACCTCAGTTCCTCGTTCCTCCGTCCGTCCAAAGCGGCAGAGGTCTGCCGCACTCCACATCCGCCTATCCCACTCCCCGCGCGTTTTGGACTGCGGCAGCCCCCTGCCGCTTTCCCACAACCGTCCCCTCGCCCCTCCACGCAAACACCGCCGTCCCGCGCGCCCCCTTCTCGCCCTGCTCCCATCCCACCTCAGTTCCTCGTTCCTCCGTCCGTCCAAAGCGGCAGAGGTCTGCCGCACTCCACACTCCCCTCTTCCCACTCCCCGCGCGTTTTGGACTGCGGCAGCCCTCTGCCGCTTTGCTACCACCGTCCCCCCGCCCCTCCACGCCGCGAACGCCGCGCCCTGCGCCTCCCTCCGGCCAGATCCCATCCCACCCCGGTACCTCTTCCCCCCCCGCGAATCCAAAGCGGCAGAGGTCTGCCGCACTCCAAATCCAAATCCTCCGCGCTTCCCTGCCCTCCGCTCTCCCCCTAGGCTCTCCCGATGACTTTGCTCTTCGTGGGCGACATCGTGGGAGCACCCGGACGCAAGGCGATGCGGGTTCTGCTTCCCCAGATCCGCGCCCGCTGCGGCGTCGATATGGTGATCGCCAATGGCGAAAACTCCGCCGGCGGCTCCGGCATCACCCCCGAAACCGCCTCCGAAATCTTCGCCTCGGGCGTGGATGTCATCACCTGCGGCGACCATCTGTGGGATCAACGCGAGGTCAGCGAACTCCTGCTCAAGGAACCGCGCTTCATCCGCCCCATCAATTACCCCTCCGGCACGCTCGGCCAGGGCAGCACGGTCTGGCAGCGCGACGGCTTCCCGTCCGTCGGCGTGCTCAACGCCCAGGGCCGCAGCTTCATGGCCTCCCTGGAAAACCCGTTCGTCCTCGTCCCCCAGGAAGTCGATCGGCTCCGGCGCATCACCCCCATCATCCTCCTCGACATGCACGCCGAGGCGACCTCCGAAAAGATCGCCATGGGCCGCCATCTGGATGGTCGCGTCAGCGCCGTCATCGGCACGCACACCCACGTGCAGACCGCCGACGAACAGATCTTCCCCGGCGGCACCGCGTTTCTCTGCGACGCCGGCTTCACCGGCCCCCACGAAAGCGTGCTCGGACGCGAGATCGAACCGATCGTCCGCCGCTTCAAAACCTGCACCCCGCAGCGTTTCACCGTCGCCAAGGACCGCGTCCTGCTCCAGGGCGCGCTCATTCGCGTCGATCCCGAAACCGGCCGCGCCCTCGGCATTCAGCGCATTTCCGAGGCCCTCCCCGACGGCGGAAATCGCGACTGACCCCCGCCTCGCTCCCGACTCACGGCTCCCCACTCCCCACTCCCCACGCCGCACTCCTCGCTTCGCGAACTCCGGCCCCCGCGCATGCCCCGCAAATCCGCCAGCCAATGGGACTTCGGGGAACTGTTCCCCACCGAACCGGTCCGGAAGATCTTTTCCGTCTCGGACCTCACCACCCGGATCAAGGGACTGCTTGAGAAGGAACTGGGCGAACTCTGGGTCTCCGGCGAAATCACCAACCTCCGGGCCCAGAGCTCGGGGCACATGTATTTCACCCTCAAGGACACCGGCGCCCAATTGAGCTGCGTGCTGTTCCGCGGAACCCAGACACCGGCCCGGCCCTCGCTCAAGGACGGCGCCAAGGTGGTGCTCCAGGGGAACCTCACGGTCTATGAACCGCGTGGGCAGTATCAACTGGTGGTCCGCGCCGTTGAATTGCAAGGCATCGGCGCCCTCCAGGCCGCCTTCGAACGGCTCAAACAAAAGCTCCAGGCCGAAGGGCTGTTCGATCCAGCCCGTAAACGGCCCATCCCCCGGTTCCCACGACGTCTCGGCATCGTCACCTCCCCCACCGGCGCCGCCCTGCGCGACGTGCTCCACGTCCTGCAACGGCGATTCGCCGGTCTCGAAGTCCTGCTTGCCCCCTGCCGCGTCCAGGGCCAGGGAGCCGAACTGGAAATCGCCGCCGCCATTCAAAAACTCAACCGCTGGTCCGACACCCACCCCGACCGCAGCGTCGACGTGATCCTCGTCACCCGCGGCGGCGGAAGTCTCGAGGACCTCTGGGCCTTCAACGAGGAAGCCGTCGCCCGCGCCATCTTCCATTCCACGATCCCCGTCGTCTCCGCCGTCGGTCACGAAATCGACTTCACCATCGGCGATTTCGTCGCCGACCTGCGCGCCGCCACGCCCAGCGCCGCCGCCGAAATCCTCACCGCCGATTACGTCGCCAGCCGCGAAGCCGTCGAGGATTGGGCCCTTCGGCTCCGCCGCCTCGCCCTCCGCGCCCAGGGCGAGGCCCAGGATCGTCTCGATCAGTTCGGGGCGCGCCTGCGCCGGCTTCATCCGCGACGCTGGCTGGAGGACCGTTCGCAGCGCATCGACGATTTCGCCCTCGCCCTGGCCCGGCGGACCCGGGATGGACTGGATTCCGCGCGCCAACAGGCCGCCACCGCCACCGCCCGACTCCAGGCGCTCAAGCCGGCCCGCGCGCTGGCCCAGAGCCGGCTGCGATTGGACCGCCCGGCTGCCACGCTCGCCACCGCCGCCCGCCGCTCGCTCGACCGCCGTCGGGAAGCCCTGGACCAACTGGAACTCCGGCTCCGCCTGCTTTCCCCCGACCGCACCCTGGCCCGGGGCTACTCCATCACCCTCGACGAAACCTCCGGAAACATCATCCGCACCGCCGAAGGGGTCTCCGAAGGCGCCCGGTTGCTGACTCGACTGTCTTCCGGCCGGTTACGTAGTGTCGTCGCCCCGCAGCTTCCGGAGGAATCCGGCGCGGGAACCGAAACAACATGATTCAACGGACGGAAAATCTCCGGGTCGCCGAAGTTCGCCGGCTGACCCCGCCCCTTCAGCTCAAGAACCGGATTCCCATCACGGAAACCGCCAATCGCACGGTCGTCGAAGGACGCGCCGCCGTGGAGGGGATCCTCGACGGCACCGATCCCCGGGTGCTCGTGGTCATCGGGCCCTGCTCCATCCACGACGAAAAGAGCGCCCTCGAGTACGCCGGCCGGCTCAACGAGCTGCGCCGCGAACTCGCCGACCGGCTCTGCATCGTGATGCGGGTCTACTTCGAAAAACCCCGCACCACCATCGGCTGGAAAGGGCTCATCTATGACCCGCACCTCGACGGCTCTGACGACGTCGAAACCGGCCTGACCCGCGCCCGTCAGCTCCTGCTCCAGATCAACAATCTCGGATTGGCCGCCGGCACCGAATTCCTCGACCCGATCGTGCCCCAGTACATCGACGACCTCGTCGCCTGGGCCGCCATCGGCGCGCGCACCACCGAATCCCAGACGCACCGCCAGATGGCCAGCGGTCTGTCCATGCCTGTGGGCTTCAAGAACGGCACCGACGGCGGTCTCCAGGTGGCCGTGGACGCCATGTTGTCGTCGCGTTCGCCCCACAGTTTCCTGGGCATCGATTCCGGAGGGCTGACCAGCGTCGTCCGCACCGCGGGCAATCCGTACGGGCATGTCGTGCTCCGCGGCGGCAAAGCGGGGACCAACTACGACCCCGCCAGCATCGCCGCCGCCACCGCCGCGCTGCGCAAGGCCGGCGTGCGCGAGGCGCTCATGGTCGATTGCAGCCACGCCAACTCCGCCAAGGTCTTCGCCCGTCAGGAGGAGGTCTGCCAGTCCGTCTTCACTCAGCGCCGCGCCGGCAACCGCTCCCTCGTCGCCCTCATGGTGGAAAGCCACCTGTTCGAAGGGAACCAGCCGCTTGCCCAGGACCTGACCCAGCTGAAATACGGGGTCTCGATCACCGATGCCTGCGTCGGTTGGGAAACCACCGAACGCATGCTCCGCCACGCCCACGCCGAACTCGGCGCCGCCGGATAGGGAATCGGCCCTCCCCACTCCGCGCTCCGAGCTCCCCACTCCCCACTCCCAGCCGCCCGAAGGGCGCACTACACCAGCGGGCGACGAAAGGTGTCGTTGGACTCCAGCCGCCCCGGGGAGAACTCCACCGCCTGGCCAGCGCGCACCGTCCGCAACGCGTGCGCGATGCGGGTCGGGATGGTCACCCGGTCTCCCGCCTCCAGATCCACCACCGCACGTTCGCCGGTGTCGATGTCCTCCACCGTCAATTCCACGGCGCCCGTCAGCAGGTAAATGTGCTCCAGCTTGCGCTCGTGGTAGTGGTTGCCCCGGACACCACCCTCCTTGAGTTCAATCCACGCGACGTACCGCATGCCCTCGTCGTCGTTGTGGAACTGCACCAGATCCCCCTGCGGCAACCGCAAGCGCTTGAGTGCCGGGGCGTCCGCCGGCGGCGGCCCCACGTATTCCGGCAGTCTCCGCCGTATCACCCGGCCCGATAGAAACGCGGTCTCGCTCATGATCTGACCCCATCCTGACCCATTTCGAGGCAGGGCGCGAACTCTCAGCGCGCGCTCCGTTGGCCGAGGAGGAGACGACCCTCGAATAGCCGGAACGCACCGCACCCCAAGAGCGCGAGGCGATGCGGATTCGGGAACTTCCCGGGGTCCGGTTCGAGCCAAGCTCTGCGGGTTGCCTTCGGAGGGCCTTCCTTCGTGACCTTCGTGCGCTTCGTGGTTTGTTTTCAAACCCCTGGGGTGGGGACCCCCTGGACTTTGCTGCTGAATTCCTCAACGAACCCCCTACCCTCCCCCGCATGTCCCTCCGCACCGTCACCCGCCGATCCTTCCTCGGCACCATGCTCGCCTCGGCTGCGGCACCCGCCGTCCTGGGCGCCGCCAATCCCAACGAGAAACTGAACGTCGCCGTCATCGGCTGCGGCGGTCGCGGCGCCGGCAACCTCGGCGACGTGGCCGCCACGGAAAACATCGTGGCACTCTGCGACGTCAACGAACGCAACCTCGACGCCGCCGCCACCCGGCATCCGAAGGCGAAGAAGTTCGTCGATTTCCGCGAGGTGTTCGATCACGCGTCCACCTTCGACGCCGTGGTGGTCAGCACCGCCGAACACACGCACGCCTTCGCCACCCTGCCCGCGCTTCAGATGGGCAAACATGTCTACTGCGAGAAACCGCTCACCCACTCGGTCTGGGAGGCGCGCGTGATCCGTGAAGCGGCACGCCGGGCCAAGGTCGCCACCCAGATGGGCACCCAGATTCACGCCACCTCCAACTACCGGCGCATCGTCGAACTGGTCCGCTCCGGAGCCATCGGCAACGTGGGCGAAGTGCACGTCTGGGTCTCCCGCGCCTGGGGTCTGCAAAGCGAGGAAGCCTCCAAACGCAACCACGACATCGTCGCCGTCCGCCAACGGCCCGCAGGCTCCTCCCCCATCCCCGCCGGGCTGCACTGGGATCTCTGGCTCGGACCCGCCCCCGAACGCCCGTTCCACGACGTCTATTTCCCGGGCCCGAAATGGTACCGCTGGTGGGACTTCGGCAGCGGCACCATGAGCGACCTTGGCAGTCACTGGAACGACCTCCCGTTCTGGGCCCTCGATCTCGATGCCCCGACCACCATCTCCGCCGACGGCCCCCCGCCCCATGCCGAACTCGCGCCCGCCAGCATGTCGGCGACCTACTCCTACCCCGCCCGCGGCAAGCGCGCGCCGGTCAAATTGACCTGGTACCAGGGCGAAATGAAACCCGCCATCTGGACCGACCGCGGCATCCCGCAATGGAGCGATGGCTGCCTGTTCATCGGCGATCGCGGCATGCTGCTGGGCGATTACGGCAAGCACCTCCTCCTGCCCGAAGACAAATTCAAGGACTTCCAGCGGCCCGCCCCCTCCATTCCGGAGAGCCTCGGACATCACAAGGAATGGATCCACGCCTGCAAAACCGGCGCCCCCACCACCTGCAACTTCGAGTACGCCGGAGCCCTCACCGAAGCCAATCACCTCGGCAACGTCGCCTATCGCACCGGCCGCACGCTCGAATGGGACGCCGCCAAACTCGAAATCCGCGGCACCCCGGAAGCCGCCCCCCTGCTCAAGCGCCAGTACCGCCCCGGCTGGAGTCTCGTTTGACGCGCTTCGCGCGGTGGGGAGTGGGGAGTCGGGAGTGCGGAGTATGGAGAAGGGAGCTGGGAGCCAGCCGCCCCGAACTCCGAACTCCGATCTCCCCACTCCCTACTCCCTACTTCCCACTCCTAAGGATCAAGGGCCTCCCGCAGCCCGTCCCCGATGAAGCTCAGGGACAACAACATCGTCACCAGCACCGACGCCGGTCCTGCGAGCAGCCAGAGCCGCACCCGCACCGGGTTCACCTGCGCAGCGCCGTCAGCGATCAACGATCCGAGGCTGGCTTGGGGAGGTTGGATGCCGAGCCCGAGAAAGCTCAGGAAGGATTCGCCCAGGACCACGGCGGGCAGGGTCAGAGTTCCGTAGGCCACGATCACCCCGATCGTTCCCGGCAGCAGGTGCCGGAACAGAATCCGGAAATGCCCGGCGCCCAAGGCCCGCGCCGCCTCCACGAAAGCCTGCGCCTTCAATACCCGCACCTGCGCCCGGACCATCCGGGCCATGGTCAGCCAGGAAACCCCACCCAGGCCGATCACCAGAAACAGCAGACCCGCGGCATCCTGCGCCCCCTCCCCAAACACCGACGCCAACCCCCGCTGCGCCGGCTCCCGCAGCGCCGACACCAACACGATCAGGAACACGATCGAAGGCAGGGAATAAAGCACATCCACCGCCCGCATCAGGATGCCGTCGAGGCGCCCGCCCGCGTACCCCGCCAGGGCTCCCCAGGCGACACCGATCCCCAGACTCACCAGAGCCCCCGCCAAACCCACCGCCAGACTGACCCGCGCCCCCGCACAGACCCGCGCCAGAACATCCCGCCCGCTGGCGTCCGTGCCCAGCCAGTGGCTCATCGACGGCGGTCCATACTGCGCCTCGGAAAGCGCGTTGGGCGCGTGCGGCAGCACCCAGGCCGACAGGATCACGCCAGCGACCAGCAACCCCAGCACCCAAGCCGCTCCCAGTGCCCAGGGATTGCTCCGGTACCGGCGCCACGCCTGCGCGGCCGGCGACAATCCACGATTTTCGCGATGTCCACGTTCAGCCATGGCGCACCCTTGGATCCAACCACCCGTGCGCCAGGTCCACGGCCAGGTTCAACAGCAGGAGCAGCGCCCCGTACAACAGCACCAGCGCCACGATCAGCGGGTAGTCCCGGTTCAACGCACTGTTCACCGTCAACGTCCCGATGCCCGGCAATTGGAACAAGTTCTCCACCACGAAAGAGCCGGTCAGCAGATCCGCCAACAACGGGCCCGAGTAGGTGAGGACCGGAAGGACCGCCAGGGGAAAGACATGACGCATCAGGAGCGGAAGTCCCTGGATGCCCCGGGCCCGCGCAGCCCGAACGTGCGGCGCCCCGAGCACCTCCCGCATGCCCTCCCGCATCAACCGCGCCACCCGCCCCGCGTAGTACGTGCCCAACGTCACCACCGGCAGCACCAGATGCCACCCGTCCCCCCACAACGCCACCGGCAGGAGATCCCAACGCACCGCCAGGTAAAGGACCAGGATCGGCCCCGACACAAACGCCGGCACGCAAACCGCCAGCAAGGCCACCAGACTCCAGGCCGTATCCGCCGACCCACCGCGCTTGGACGCCCCCGCCATGCCCAGGGGAATCCCGACTCCCAGCGCGAAGGCAAATGACAGGCCTCCGAGCACCACAGAAACCGGCAGCCCCTGCGCCACAATGTCCGTCACGGAATGGCTCCGGTACTTCAGCGACGGCCCGAAATCCCCACGCACAGCGCCCGCCAGAAAGCGGGCGTACTGCTGCACCATGGGTTCCTGAAGATGATACCGCGCCGCCAGCGCCCGCTCGATCTCGGGGGATGCCGCGGAGCGGTCCAGGTCGAAGGGTCCGCCCGGCGCCCAGCGCACCAGGGCGAAGGCCAGGGCGCTGATCGCGAGCAGCAGCAGCGGAATGGCGGCCAGTCGGCGCAGGAAATACATCGTCGTGCGTCAATGCCCGGACGGGAACGTCCGGGAACAGCCCAAACCGTGGCCCCACGCCTGCAACCCCGCCAAGAAGAAGATGGTGCCAGAGGAGGGAATTGAACCCCCGACCAAAGGCTTATGAGTCCTCTGCTCTACCCCTGAGCTACTCTGGCACACCAACCGACGGATCAACACGCGGTGGTTTGGTCCTCACCGCCCGAGGATTATCCGCACCCACCTCCCCCACCGCAAGCGGGACTTTTGAGGGATCTTTCCCGGCCGCGCATCCCGAGTGGTCGCAGGGAATCCCCCTCAGCTCCGGCCGCAGTCCAAACCGCGTGAGCGAAAGAACTTGGCGTGTGGACTGCGGGGACATGTCACCGCTTTGGTTTCACCGTGGGCTGGGAAAGCGGCGTCGGTGGGCCCTTCAACTTCGGACGGCGACGCTCCGGCGAATCCTGGTTCACTCGGTCCCGGCACCCACCCCATGGACCCATTTCGTCGATGACCGAGCCTGCGTCCTGCGGCACCCTTTCTCATGCCCCCGCACTTCCCTCGGCATCCAATCATCCCAGGCACCCTCTCCCGGCCCTTGTTCGCAGGCATCGCGCTGGCCCTCACTCTGATCGCCCAGGCCACGTTTGCCGCCGAACCCCCGGCCACCAACCGCCTGTCCCTGGATTCACCCCTGGATTTCCAGGTTTTCCAACGTCAACGCCCCGACCGCGGCACCATAATCGTGAGCGGCCAGGTGCCTGCCGACACACGAGGCCTGGAAATCCGCGTGCTTCGGTCGCTGGCTGGGAATCGGGAGGAACTGGCGAACCGTCGGATCCGGGTGAAACCCGGCACCCCAACCTTCGAGGCGTCGCTCCGTCTGCCCGCCGGCGGCTGGTACCGATGCGAAGTCAGTGCCTTCGCAGCGGATTCCGATTCGCCATCCGCCACCGTCACCGTGGATCACGTGGGCGTGGGGGAGGTCTTCGTCGTGGCCGGGCAGTCGAATTCCGCCAATCACGGCAGCGAACGGCAGGAACCCGTCTCCGACAAAGTCTCGGCGTTCGATGGGAAACAATGGCGTCCAGCCCGGGATCCGCAACCGGGCGCCAGCGGCAGTGCCGGAAGTTTCGTCCCCGCCTTCGGGGATGCCCTCGTCGCCCGCTTCGGAGTGCCGGTCGGAGTGGTCTCCATCGGCGTGGGAGCCACCAGCGTGCGCGAATGGCTGCCCCGCGGAGATCGGATGACCAACCAGCCCACCACCGGCGCGAACGTGAAGGCGGTGGGACCTCACACGTGGGAGGCCACGGGAACGTTGTTTGATCGCCTTTCGAATCGGCTCCAGGGCCTCGGTCGACGCGGTTGCCGCGCGGTGCTCTGGCACCAGGGGGAATCGGACGCCGGGCAGGCGCGCAGCGGTTATCCCGCCGACCGCCAGATCACCGGCGATCAATACGTGGCCTTCATGCGGCGGTTGGTGGAGGCCTCCCGAAAGGAAGCCGGATGGAAGATCCCCTGGGTCACGGCCCAGGCCACCTACCACTCCGAGAAAGACGCCGCCGATGCCGAGTTCCGATCCGCTCAGGCGGCGCTCTGGAAGTCCGGGTTGACCCGGCGCGGTCCCGACACCGACGCCCTACGCGCCGAATACCGGGATGGCGTGCATTTCAATCCCCGCGGCCTTCGACGCCACGGGGAACTCTGGGCGGAACTAGTGGCTGGAATGATCGAACCGTGAGCCGGCCCCGCCGGGCAGGCGGGCTGAAACCAGGCCAACTTCGGAGTCGTTCGGTGGTCGCGGAGCGACAGGACGATGGTAGCCAGGGACTTCAGTCCCTGGACAATGCACGAGTTTCCCCTGCGTCGCGGCGCGACGCCTGACTCGGTCCCCTCACTTGCCGGTGAGGTAGTACTTCATCACGTACTCCTGGACCATGCGCCAGGTGGTGTACTTGGGCGCCAGGGTCGAGAGCGCGCTGCGGATGCGCTTGATCCATTGGCGCGGGATTCCGACGGCGTCGCGGTTGTAGAAGCACGGGATCACCTCTTCGGTGAGCGCGCGGTAGAGGTTCTCGGTGTCGACGCGATCCTGTTCGGCGACGTCGGCCGGGTGCGAATCGTCCCCGATGGCGAAACCGTTGGTGCCATCCCAGCCTTCGCGCCACCAGCCGTCGAGAATGCTGAGATTCAGACAACCGCCGGTGGTCGTCTTCATGCCGGAGGTGCCGGAGGCTTCCAGCGGCCGACGCGGGTTGTTCAGCCAGACATCGCAGCCGCTGGTCATCTGACGGGCGACATGGATGTCGTAGTTCTCGATGAACACCAGCCGGCCCTTGAGCTCGCTGTGTTTGCTCAGGTGGATGATTTTCTGGATGTAACTCTTGCCGGCGTCGTCGCGCGGGTGCGCCTTGCCGGCGAAGATGAACTGCACCGGGCGCGCCGCGTCGCGGGTGAGCTGCACGATGCTCTCGAAATGCTCGAAGATCAGCGGCGCACGCTTGTAGGTCGCGAACCGGCGGGCGAACCCGATGGTCAGCGCATCGACGTTCAGCAGGTGATCCAGCTCGATGAAATCGCGCTGGGAAATGCGCTGGCCCTGGATGAGCAGGCGTCGGCGCGCGAACTCCACCAGCTGGCGCCGCAGCTTGTAGCGCAGCGACCACAGTTCCTCGTCCGACACGAAGGCCGGATCCGCCATGCGGGTCCAGAATTCCTGCGAGTTGATCAGGCGTTCCCAGTAGTCGGCCGTGCGAATGTGCGGCACCGCGGTGGCGAACCCGCCGTGGGCCTTTTCCCATTCGCAATACTTGTCGTACCAGAAATGGCGGGCCGTGCCCTTCACCCAACCGGGAAGATGGACGCCATTGGTGACGTGCCCGATCGGGACCTCCGACACCTTCTTGCCCGGGTACAGTCCCTGCCACATCTCGCGGCTGACTTCGCCATGCAGTTCGCTGACTCCATTCGCAGCGCGGGAACCCTTGAGCGCGAGAACGGTCATGCAGAACGGCTCGCTCGCGTCGTCCGGCTTCACCCGTCCCAGCGCCATGATCTGGTCGTGGGTCAGGCCAAGCTGGGACTGGAACTTATGAGCGATGTAGCTCATCAGCTCGCTGCTGAACCGATCGTGCCCTGCCTCAACCGGCGTATGGGTGGTGAACACGCACTCGGCCCGGGCGGTGGCCATGGCCTTCTCGAAGGTGTCCCCGGCGGCGATGCGCTCACGCACCAGCTCCAGGATCAGGAACGCGGCGTGGCCCTCGTTCATGTGGAAGACCGAGGGCTGGATCCCCAGCGCCCGCAGCAGGCGGACACCGCCGATGCCCAGCAGGATCTCCTGCATGATGCGCGTCGTGATGTCGCCGCCGTACACCCGCGTGGCCATCCGACGGTAATGCTCCTCGTTCTCGGGGAGGTACGGATCCAGCAGGTAGACGGGAACCCGCCCCACGTTCACGCGCCAGGCCTGGAAAAAGACCGTGCTCATCCCGATCCGGACCGAGCACTTCAGCGGCTCCCCGCCCGGATCAAGCACGGGCTCGATCGGAAGGTTCTTCGGATCCAGCCAGGAGTAGTACTCCGTCTGCCAGTTGTTCTGATCGATGGCCTGCTGGAAATAGCCCTCGCGGTAAAACAGGCTGACGCCCACGAATCCCAACCCCAGATCGCTCGCCGCCTTGGCGTGGTCGCCCGCCAGGATGCCCAGACCACCGGCTGCGATCGGCAGCGTCTCGTGGAACCCGAATTCGGCCGAGAAATAGGCCACCGGCTTGTCCTTCAGCGCCGCCGCATTCTCCGCCCCCCAGGTCGCCGGTTCCGCCAGATACCCGTCGAAATCCTTCAACACCTCCGTCACCCGCGCGCGAAACGCCGGCTCCATGAGGTGCACCTTCAACTCGTTGTCGGAAACCTCCCTCAGAACCGCGACCGCATTGTGATAAAGGTTCTGCCAGGACCGGGGCGAAAGCTCCTGGAAAAGATCCTGCGCCTCCTGGTTCCAGGTCCACCAGAGGTTGCGCGCCAATCGATGAAGTCCGGCACTGAGATCGGATAGTTCCGACGCGGAGGGAATATTGGTCATGTTGAGTCCAGGTTCGTTGCTCCGAAAATTCGACGACCGCACGCGAACGCTAGGGACCGCCGTTCAACACCGGCAAATGAATTCTCACCACGGACACCATGCCCAGAACGACGGGATCCCATGCACCGCCCCCAAAATGCATCCTGATTTTGACTTTGGACCGCGGCTCCGCTGGCATGGCGGTCGTCTTCCCGTTCACCGACCGGCACAGCCCCACGTAAACGCAACGCAAACGGGAAGAGCCACGCACGGATCAAACCCCATGAATACGTACAACGTCGGCGTCATTGGCTACGGCTGGGTCGCCAGCGCCCATATCCCCGCCCTCCAGGCCACCGGCCGGGCGAAAATCACCTCCATCCTTTCGTCCAGGCCCCTCGACGAAGCGAAACTCTCCGCCCAACACGGCGGACCGGTCCGGGTGTTCAAGGATTTGCAGGCGTTCCTCGCCCAGCCGGATCTCGACGTGGTTTCCGTGTGCTCCTACCCCCAGGACCACGCCCGCCAGGCCATCGCGGTCGCCCAGGCCGGAAAGCATCTCATTCTGGAAAAGCCGGTGGCCCTGAACCGGGAGGATCTGGTGGCGGTTCAGGAAGCAGTCCGGATCGCGGGAGTCCGGACCTGCGTCTGCTTCGAATGCCGCTACTCCAGCCAGATCCGCACGGCCAAGGCGTTCGTCGACCAGGGGTTGCTCGGCCGCATTCATTACGCGGAGGTCGACTATTTCCATGGCATCGGCCCCTGGTACGGCCAGTTCCGCTGGAACGTGCGCAAGGCCGCCGGCGGCAGCAGCCTGCTCTCGGCCGGCTGCCACGCCATGGACGCCCTGATCCTGCTCATGGGGCCCAACGTCGAAACCGTCAGCAGCTACGCCACCCACTCGAGCGCCAAGGACTTCGCGGCGTACGAATATCCCACCACCAGCGTCAGCATCCTTCGGTTCAAGGACGGGCGGGTCGGGAAATGCGCGTCGGTGATCGACTGCCAGCAGCCCTACTACTTCCGGATCCATCTCGTGGGCAGCGACGGCACCCTGCTGGACGACAAATTCTACAGCAACAAGCTGGGCGGCCTGAGCAAGAAGCAGTGGAGCCGGCTCGGGGTCTCGATGCTGGATTCCGGCGACGTCGCCGACCACCCCTACCAGTCCCAGTTCGAGGCGTTCTTCGAAGCCCTCGATCACAACCAGGAAATGCCGCTGACCAGTCTCGCCGACGCCGCCATCACCCACGAAGTGATCTTTGCCGCCGATTCATCCGCGGCCCGGCACGAAAAGAAGCATCCCCCGACAGGGTAAACCGGACGTTGCGGTCTGCTGCGGTCCGCTGCAGCGGGCGCCGACGGTGAGCAAGAAAGGGTGAGTTCCAGCCAAGTTCCGAGTGCTGGAATCCGAGGGAATCCCGGGGCGGCCGGCGTAGGCATCCCCAGAAGCCGGTCACTGCGATCGGCCCCACATAAAAAGCCGAAACCCCTCGAAACCATGAACACCGCCCCTCTCCGTCACCCGCTGACTCTCGCGCTCACTTCCCTGACCTCCATCGCGGCCATCGTCGCGTTGTCCCTGTCGATGAGCCTTTCCGGCAGGGCCTCGGAATCCCCCGCCAAGGGCGCGGTCCGACTGGCTGCGATCACCGGCACGCCTGCCTCCCGCTCGATGGCCCAGGCTGAAAAGGCCCAACCCTTCCACTCCGGCTGCGGAAGTTGCCAGTCCGTCACCACGACCAAAACGAGCCACAGCGCGAGGGGTTCCGAAGTGATGGCCGCCGGGAGCAGGCCGGTCTACACGGTGACCAGTCACGGCTGCGGCAGTTGCACCACCAGCAGCCAAGTCACAGGCCACGGGAAGAGGACGACCACCAAGAAGGTGCATTCCTGCTCGATGACCACGGTGGCGTCGATCGGTTGCTGCAAGTAGCCGATCCAACGGCTGGATGGGCGATCGCCCGGAACTTCGCCAGGGAGCGGATTCATCGTCCGCTCCCTGTTTGCTTTGCCGCGGATCCATCGTCGCCGTCGATGGGCCGGGCTCTCCGGAAATCGGACACCAAAGCCGCGCCCCCTTCCACGCGAGCCCGGGCGCGGCTTCGACTCTGGGTAGAACACCCCATCGCAGAGGTTCCACGAGTCATCCTACTCTGTCCCGCTGACTCGGTCCGGGTCGTTCGTCATTCGGCATCGTCGCGCGACCCCTCGATCAACTTGGTCTGGCTCAAGGGAAGTTATGGCAAAAGTACTAGGCATCGATCTCGGAACCACCAACTCGTGCATGGCGGTCATCGACGGAGGCGAAGCCACCGTGCTGGAAAACTCCGAAGGCAAACGGACCACCCCGTCGGTGGTGGCCTTCGCGAAGTCCGGAGACCGCCTGGTGGGCGAAGCCGCGAAACGGCAGGCCGTCACCAACGCCACCAACACCATCTACTCGATCAAACGGTTCATGGGCCGGAAGTTCGACGAGGTGCAGGAGGAGGCGAAACGCGTCCCCTTCAAGATCGTCCGCGCCCCCAACGGGGATGCCGCAGTGGAGGTCCTGATCAACGGACAGACACGCCAGTTCAGCCCCCCGGAGATCTCCGCCATGGTCCTGGCCAAGCTCAAGACCGACGCCGAGACGCGGTTGGGCGAAAAAATCACCCAGGCCGTCATCACCACCCCCGCCTATTTCAACGACTCCCAGCGACAGGCCACCCGTGACGCCGGCCGCATCGCAGGTCTGGAAGTCCTCCGGATCATCAATGAACCCACCGCCGCCTCCCTCGCCTACGGACTGGAGAAGCGGAAGGAGGAAAAGATCGCCGTGTACGACCTCGGCGGCGGCACCTTCGACATCTCGGTGCTGGAACTCGGCGAGGGTGTCTTTCACGTCAAGGCGACCAACGGCGACACCCACCTGGGTGGCGACGACTGGGACAACCGGCTCATCGACTGGATGCTGGAGGAATTCAAACGCGACCACGGCATCGACCTCCGCAAACAACCGGACGCCCTCCAGCGCATCAAGGAGGAGGCCGAGAAATCCAAGATCGCCCTCTCCAGCGCCCTGCACTACGAGATCAGCCTGCCGTTCATCACCGCCGATTCCAGCGGCCCCAAGCACCTGGGACTGAAACTGACACGGGCGAAACTGGAACAACTCTGCGAAGCGCTGTTCGAACGCACCCTCGCCCCCGTGACCACCTGCCTCAAGGACGCCGGCGTCACCGCGAACCAAATCGACGAACTGGTCCTCGTCGGCGGAATGACCCGCATGCCGCGCGTCGTCGAAACCGCCCGGAAACTGGTCAACAAAGCTCCGCACCAGGGCGTCAACCCCGACGAAGTGGTCGCCGTCGGAGCCGCCATCCAGGCCGGCGTCCTCCAGGGCGAGGTCAAGGATGTGCTGCTCCTCGATGTCACCCCCCTCTCCCTCGGCATCGAAACCCTCGGAGGCGTGTTCACCCGGCTGATCGAACGCAACACCACCATCCCGAGCCGCAAATCCCAGACCTTCTCCACCGCCGCCGACAACCAGCCCGGCGTCGAAATCCACGTGCTCCAGGGGGAACGCCAGTTCGCCAGCGACTGCAAATCGGTCGGGCGTTTCACCCTCGACGACATCCCACCCGCACCCCGCGGAACGCCGAAGATCGATGTGAGCTTCGACATCGATGCCAGCGGCATCCTGAAGGTCACCGCCAAGGATCTTGGCACCGGCAAGGAACAGAAGATCACCATCACCGCCAGCAGCGGTCTCTCCAGGGCCGAGGTCGAGTCGATGCGCAAAGACGGCGAACTCCATGCCGCGGAGGACCAGAAGCGCAAGTCGGAGCTCGAAGCCGGCCACGAGGCGGAGCATGCGGTCTATCAGGCGGAAAAAATCCTCAAGGACCACGCCCACGAACTATCCCCACCCCAGAGCTCCCGCATCGACGCCGAACTGGCCGGCGTCAGGAAGTCCCGCGAGGACAAGGATGCGGCCGCCATCCGAACCGCCGCAGGAAAACTCCGAACCGCCTGCACGGCTGTCCTCGATGAACTCCAACGCAACGCACCCCGGACAGCCGGACCCGACTCCGGCGGAGATGGAGGTGGAGGTGCCGATGCCAGGGCCGGTGCCAATGCCGCACAGCCTCCCGGGGACGGCGCCGGCAGGACCGGGCAAGGTCCCATCATCGACGCCGAGGTCGTCGATGACCGGAAAGCCGCCTGACTCGATCCTAATCCAAGCAAACGGTCCGGTTCCCGGATTTCCCCCGTACCTCCGGGAACCGTGACGCGATCCCCAGAAAAAGAGCCACCGATGAGCTCCGCAGCCCAGCCTCCGGACGAACCGGAAAGAACCAGGGAGGGAACCGAGAAGGAACTGCGCGCCTCGGAAGTGCGGTACCGGCGCCTGTTCGAGACGGCGCAGGATGGCATCCTGATTCTGGATGCCACGACAGGAGCCATCACGGACGTCAACCCGTTCCTCATCCGCCTGCTCGGCTATTCCCACTCGGAAATGATCGGGAAAACCGTCGCTGAACTGAGTCCCTTCGGGGACCTCGAATCCAACCAGGCGATGCTCGAGCGCCTGCAACAGCTCGGCTACGTCCGGTACGAGGATCTTCCGCTGCAAACCCGCGAGGGCCGTCGCATCGCCGTGGAGTTTGTCAGCAACGTCTACCGGTCGGGCGACGAAACCGTGATCCAGTGCAACATCCGTGACATCACCGAGCGGAAGCAGCAGGAGTCCACCCGGAAACTGCTGGCCACCGCCGTCGAACAGGCCGCGGAAACCATCCTGATCACCGACATCGACGGCACCACCGTCTACGCCAATCCCGCCTTCGAAAAGACCACCGGCTACACCCGGTCGGAAGCCATCGGGCGAAATCCGAAGATCCTGAAGAGCGGCAAACACGACGCCGCCTTCTACCGCGGCTTCTGGGAGACTCTCCACCGCGGCGAAATGTGGAGCGGGCTCTTCGTGAACCGGCGCAAGGACGGCAGGCTCTACGACGAGGAAGCCACCGTCTCCCCGGTCCGAAATCCAGCCGGGAAGGTCATCAATTACGTGGCCGTGAAACGCGATGTCACCCGCGAACGGCAGCTGGAGGCACGCCTGCGACAGGCGCAAAAAATGGAGTCCATCGGACAACTCGCCGCCGGGGTCGCCCACGACTTCAACAACATCCTCGCCGTCATCCAGATCGAGTGCGACCTCCTGCGAACCGATGGCACACCCTCCGACGCCCAGATGGAGCATGCCGAAGCCATCGGCACCGCAACCCAGCGGGCCGCCGCACTGATCCGGCAACTGCTCCTCTTCAGCCGCCAGGAATCCATCCAGCCCCGCGACCTGGATCTCAACCAGTCCGTCGAGGACATGACCCGGATGCTCCGGCGCATTCTCGGCGAAAACATCAATCTCCAGCTGAAATTCGCCCTGAACCCCCTGCCGGTCCGTGCCGACGCCGGAATGATCGACCAGGTGCTCCTCAATCTCGCGGTGAACTCCCGCGATGCCATGCCCGGCGGCGGTCTTCTCGTCATCGAAACCTCAAGCGTCGAGTTCGATGACTCCGTCCGGGCGCACTCCCCGGAGGCGTCCGCAGGTTCCTTCGCCTGCCTGAGCGTCAGCGACACAGGCTGCGGGATCGAACCCGACCATCTCTCCCGCGTGTTCGAACCGTTCTTCACCACCAAGGACCCGGGCAAAGGCACCGGCCTCGGTCTGGCCACGGTCTTCGGCATCGCCCGGCAACATCGGGGATGGGTCAATGTCTACAGCGACGTCGGCCACGGCACCACCTTCCGGATCTACTTCCCGCGACTGCCCGGAGCGCCCGCGCGCATCCCCCAGATACCCGGCGTCTCCGCCCCGGCCGGCCACGGAGAAACCGTGCTGCTGGTCGAGGACGACGCCTTCCTGAGGGCCTCCGTTCGACGCACACTGACCCAGGCGGGCTACCACGTCCTGGCGGCCAACAACGGCGTGGAAGCGCTCGAGGTCTGGAACAAGAACCGGGACGCCATCCGGCTCCTGCTCACCGACATCGGTCTGCCTGGCGGCGTGGGAGGGAAGGAACTCGGCGAACGACTTTCCCGGGAGGATCCCAAACTCAAGGTGATCTACGCCAGCGGTCACAGCGCGGAGGTCGCGGCGATCCAGTTCTCTCTTCCACACGGCATTCAATTCCTCGGCAAACCATTCCAATCCCTCGAACTGATCCGAACCGTCCGCCGCCTTCTCGAGGCCGGCTCGTAGCCATCCCCCCTCCCATCGATGCCCTCCCCCGACCCTGTCTGGCATGGGATGCCAACGGCCGAAGTTCTCCAGCGGCTGGACACCCGGGAAACCGGTCTCTCGGGAACCGAAGCCGCCCGCCGGCTTGCCCTGCAAGGCCCCAACTCCCTCCGCGAAGGCCCCGGGCTCCGCCCGGTCCAACTTCTGCTAGGACAGTTCAAAAGCGTGCTCATCGGCATCCTGGTCGCTGCCGGCATCATCTCCGGGCTGCTCGGGGAATGGATCGATTTCACGGCGATCCTCATCATCGTCGTGCTCAATGCGGTCATCGGCTTCTTCCAGGAGTATCGCGCCGAACGCTCCATCGCCGCTCTCGGCCGCATGACGGCGCCCCGGGCCACGGTCAGGCGCGACGGACACCCCGCCACCCTCCCGGCCGCGGAGATTGTCGTCGGGGATATTCTCGTTCTCGAGGCGGGCGACCTGGTGGCCGCGGACGCCCGTCTGGCACACTCCGCGGCGCTGCGCTGCGTGGAGTCCGCGCTCACCGGCGAATCGGATGCGGTCGCCAAGCGGATCGACCTTTTGCAGCAGCCCGATCTGCCCCTCGGCGATCGCAAGAACATGGTGTTCCTGGGAACAACGGTCTCGGCGGGAAAGGCGGAAGCGATCGTGGTGGCGACGGGAATGCAGACGGAGCTGGGGCGGATCGCGGGCCTGATGGGGGCCACGGCGGGCCGGCAGGATCCAACCCCGCTTCAACAGAAGCTCTCCGCCTTCGGACGCATCCTGGTCTGGGTGACCCTCGGCATCGTGGCCCTGCTCTTCGGCCTGGGCTGGCTGCGCGGCGTCCCACCACTCGAACTCTTCATGACCTCGGTCAGCCTGGCGGTCGCCGCCGTCCCCGAGGGCCTGCCCGCCATCGTCACCGTGGCCCTCGCCCTCGGCGTCTCGCGAATGGCACGTCGCGGCGCCCTGATCCGCAGGCTGCCCGCCGTGGAAACGTTGGGCTCAACCACGGTGATCTGCACCGACAAGACCGGAACCTTGACCCTGGGCCAGATGACCGTGCGCTCCATCCGGATCGCGGCCGGATCCTACAGCCTCACCGGAGAAGGCTATGGGCCCGAGGGCCGGGTGCTCGTGGACGGCCAGCCGCCCACCCCGGAGCAGACCGCGGCGCTCCAGGAAATCGCCCTCGCGATAATCGCCTGCAACAACGCCCACCTGACCCAGGAGGCCGGAGTCTGGAGCGTCGTGGGCGACCCCACCGAAGGCGCGCTGTTGACCGCCGGCCTCAAGGCGGGAGCCGACCGCGACCGCCTGGAGCGGGAAATGCCGCGGCAACGGGAGTTCCCTTTCGATTCGGACAGGAAACGAAGCACCGTGATCCGCCGCACACCGGAGGGAACCCTTCGCGCCTTCGTCAACGGGGCCCCGGGTCCCCTGCTGCAACGGTGCTCGCGTCTCTCCACTCCCGCCGGCGAGCGGCCCATGACGGACACGGACCGGGAACGCATCCTGGCAGAAACCACCGACATGGCCCGCGCCGCCCTACGGATCCTGGGCTCCGCCCATCGCGATCTTGAGTCCACGTCCCCCGCGGATCTCTCCGCCGAACAGGTGGAGACCGACCTCGTCTTTGTCGGTCTGACCGGGATGTACGATCCCCCGCGCCCGGCGGCCCAGGAAGCCGTGGCCCGCTGCCACGACGCGGGCATCCAGGTGGTCATGATCACCGGGGATCATCCGGAGACGGCTACCGCCATCGCCCGCGAAATCGGCATCACCACCACCGAGGAGGGAACCGCGACGGGCAGCGACCTCGACCGTCTGTCCGAGGGGGATCTGCAAAAGAGAATCCCCACGATCACCGTCTACGCCCGGGTCACGGCCGAACACAAACTGCGCATCGTCCAGGGCTGGAAAAAACTCGGGGCGGTCGTGGCGATGACCGGCGACGGCGTCAACGACGCCCCCGCCATCCAGGGGGCGGACATTGGGATTTCCATGGGGAAGACAGGCACCGAAGTCACCCGCCAGGCTTCGGACATGATTCTCACCGACGACAACTTCGCCACCATCGTGGCCGCGGTGGAGGAAGGTCGCGGCATTCACGACAACATTCGAAAGACCCTCCAGTATCTGCTGGCGGGAAACACCGGGGAACTGCTCCTGATGACGCTCTGCGTGATCCCGGGCCTCCCCGCGCCGCTGCTGCCGATTCACCTGCTCTGGATCAATCTCGTCACCGACGGTCTGCCCTCCCTCTGCCTGGCCGTCGATCCCATCGATCCCAAAGTGATGAAGCACAAACCGCGGGGACGGGCCGAGCGCATCACGGACTCCGGGTTTCTCCGGGGCATGGGGTTGACCGGCCTGCTCACGGCCGGGGTGGCCTTCGGAGTCTACCTGGCCGTCCGCCGCACCGGAACGCTCGAACTGGCACGCACCGAGGCGTTCGCCGTGCTGGTCTATGCCGAGTTGTTCCGCTCCTTCGGCAGCCGCAGTGCCACCACACCGGTCTGGCGGATTCCCGTGTTCTCCAACCGTTACCTCGCCGCCGTCGTCGCGGTGTCGTGCGGTCTGCAGGTCTGGAGTCACCACAGCCCGCTGCTGGGCGGCTTTCTCCGCACCACCCATGTGCCGTTCAGCCATGATCTCATCCTGCTCGCCCTGGGCACCCTTCCCCTGCTGATTCTTGAGCTCTTCAAAGGGGGCAGAGCACGACAGGAAACGGCCCCGACGACCCCGACCGTCTCAACGGCAGCGCCCCGCATCTGACCCCGGGCGGGCCGTCGAATCAGCGGCTCCAGACCACCCCTGCTCGCTGGGTTGGGGTGAACACCCCATGGCCGGCACCCGCCCCGCGATGGGAACATGCATGCATGAAGACGACTCCCCTGATGTGGCTTCGACGCCTCGGTCTCTGTTTCCTGGTCGCCACCTTCCTGTCCATCGCGGGCTCGGGATGCCGCACAGCCCACGGCTTCGGCGAGGACATGGAAAAGGCGGGGGAGAAAATCCAGGACGGAACGAAATAGGAACCCCGGATCATGACGGACCCTCTGCGGTCGATCGCGACCTGGATCCTGGCAACCACGGTGGCCGCCACTGCCGCCACCGCCACCGCCACCGACACCCGGGCGGACTCCACCGACCCCGATTCCTCCACGGAGAATCCCCGGACCCCGGCACTCTCCCGGGATCCGCACCCCTGGTCCCTGACGCTCCGCTATGAGAACGACATCTTCGGCGGCACGGATCGGTTCTACACGGACGGCGTCTCGGTCTCCCTGCTGCAGGCGGAGGCCCGCTGGGTCGACGGCTTCGCCAACTGTCTGCCCTGGGGCATGGGAACAGGAAGGCGGAGTGTCGGTTACGATTTCGGGCAGATGATGATCACGCCGGGCGACAAGTCGCTCGTGATCCCCGATCCCCGCGACAGGCCCTATGCGGGAATCCTCTTCGCGGGGATCACCCTGCACATCGAGAACGCCAACCGTTACCACGGCCTGAAATTCTTCACCGGCGTGGTCGGCCCCTGGTCCCTGGCCGGCGAAACCCAGCGGGAAATTCATCGCTGGGTGAACAGCGAGCAGTCCCTGGGCTGGGACTCCCAGATCCACAACGAACCCATCGTCAATTTCGTCTACGAACACCGGCGGCGATACACCCTGCTGGGCCAACCCCGCAGCTGGTCGGCCGAGGCGCTGCCCACAGCCACCGCCATGCTCGGAAACGTATTCACCCAGGCCCAGATCGGCGGCCAGCTCCGCTGGGGCTACAACCTCCCGGATAATTTCAGTTCAACGCTCCTCCGGGGCATGGGGCATCTCCCAAGTCCCCGTCCCGATCCGGATCCCAATTCCCGGAGTCCCACCTTCGGAATCTTCCTCCATGGCGGCGTCCACGGAAGTCTCGTGCTCCACAACATCACCCTCGACGGCAACACCTGGAAGGATAGCCCGAGCGTGGAGAAGAACTATCTCGTTCCCTCGGCCCAGGTCGGCGGAGGCATCTCCGCAGCCAGGGTCCTCCTGGACTTCTCCTACATCTTTCGCGGACGTGAGTTCGAAAGGCAGGACGGATCCACGGAGTTCGGCGCCTTCACCGTGACCTACCGATTCTAACGATGCCTGCCGCACACGCCCTCCCCGACGTCGTTCTCCCCCCGAAACCGGAGCCGCCACCGGCTCCCCCGGAAGCGGCCCAGGTCGGGGAAACCAAAACGCGGCAGGGTTTCGCGACCCGGATCTGGCGGCGCCGGGCCACGGTGATCACGATTCTTGCCGCGGCCGCGATCGGCTTGCATCTGGTGCTCCGCTTCGGGATGGGGGCCTCCGCCAGCACCGCTGCGACACCCCTGCTCGTGGCGCTGTTCCTGGGAGGACTCCCCCTGCTGGCGCAGTTGCTCCTGAAGCTTGTGAAGGGCGAGTTCGGATCCGATCTGCTGGGAGGCATCTCCATGGTCACCGCCGTGATCCTGGGCGAGTACCTGGCGGGCTCGATCATCGTGCTCATGCTCTCGGGAGGGGAGGCCCTCGAGAGCTACGCGCTGCGCAGCGCCTCCTCGGTCCTCGCCGCCCTCGCCAAACGCGTCCCCTCCGTCGCCCACCGAAAAAGGGACTCCGTGCTCGCCGATGTCCCCCTCGACCAGATCGCCGTGGGCGACACGCTGGTGGTCTATCCCCATGAGATCTGCCCCGTCGACGGCGTGGTCACGGAAGGGCATGGCACGATGGACGAGTCCTACCTGACCGGGGAACCGTTTCAGATCAGCAAAACCACCGGCTCAACCGTCATCTCGGGCGCGATCAACGGGGAATCCGCCGTCACGCTCACCGCCAGCCGGCGTTCCATCGATTCGCGCTACGCAAAGATCATGGGGGTCATGCGGGAATCCGAATCAACACGGCCCTCCCTGCGCCGGCTGGGCGACCGTCTCGGCGCCGTCTACACCCCGGCCGCCCTGACGGTGGCCTCGATCGCCTGGGCGGTCAGCGGCGATCCGACCCGGTTTCTCGCGGTGCTGGTCATCGCCACACCCTGCCCGCTGCTGCTCGCCATCCCCATCGCCATCATCGGATCCATCTCCCTCTGCGCCCGACGGTCGATCATCGTCAAAAGCCCCGTGGTCCTCGAACGGATCGCCGAATGTCGCACGGCGATCTTCGACAAGACCGGCACCCTCACCTACGGCGCCCCGCAGGTGACGGAACAGGTCAGCGCCGCGGGCATCCCCCCCGCCGAGGTGCTGGCCCCCCCCGCCCGTCTTCAGCGTTACTCCAAACATCCGCTGGCCAGGGCGATCCTCACAGCCGCCGAGAAGGCCGGAATCCCCCTCCGCGAAGCCACCGAGGTCAGCGAGGCGCCCGGACAGGGTCTCCGGGGAACCGTGTCAGGGCGCACCGTGCAAATCACCAGCCGCGCCCGTCTCGGAGCCCAGGGCCCACCCGCCGAGGCCAAGGACCCGCTTCCCCCCGCCCAGGAAGGTCTCGAATGCCTGGTCACGCTCGAAGGCCGGTACGCGGCGCTCTTCCGCTTCCGGGACGCCCCCCGCGAGGAAAGCCGGTCGTTCGTCGGCCATCTCGGACCCAAGCACCAGTTCGACCGGGTCATGATCGTGTCCGGCGACCGCGAATCCGAAGTGCAGTATCTGGCCCGTGAAGTGGGCATCACCGAAATCCAGGCCGGAAAGAGTCCGGAGGAAAAGCTGGCCATCGTGCGCAAGGAGACCGCGGCCTGTCACACGCTCTACGTCGGCGACGGCATCAACGACGCCCCGGCCATGATGGCGGCCACGGTCGGCATGGCCATCGGGCAGAACAGCGATGTCACCACCGAGGCGGCCGGCGTGGTGATCCTGGACAACTCGCTGCGGCGGGTCGACGAGTTCATGCACATCAGCCGCAGGATGCGGCGCATCGCGCTCCAGAGCGCCCTGGGTGGCATGAGTCTGAGCATTATCGGCATGATCGTCGCCGCCACCGGCCACCTGCCCCCCGTCGCCGGCGCCATCACCCAGGAAATCATCGACGTCCTGGCCGTCATGAACGCGCTGCGGGCGGCGTTCCCGCCGAAAATCCTTTCGGATCTCTGACCCGGCGGAGACGGCGCCCCGGCCTCACCTCCTCCCCCGAACCTCCCAGCGCGTGATCCCAGCCCCTCCCACCGCCCGGCCCCACGCCGCGTGGGGCTGGGTCGATCTCGCCCTCCCGGACGCGAAAGTTCCAGGGTCCGGATCTGTGGTCTGAACTGCTGGCAGGCGCACGCCCTGCGCCTGCCAAGTCGGACGAAAGTTCCGGTAGGGTTACACCCCATGGCCGCCACACCCGTCCCGGGCGCATCGTCCCCACGGAAACCGTGATGCCCCGAGGTATCCGGCATCCAGGAAGGCAATCCACCATGATCCAACTCGAACTCACCCGGCAGGAGGAGCTCCACCTCAGGGAAGAGGTTGAGAAACGTCTCGTCGCCCTCGACCACGAAATCGCCCACACCGACTCCATCAATTTCAAAGATATGCTGAAGTGTCGGCGTGAGACGGTGCGGAAGTTCCTGCTCAAACTCCCCGACCTGCCCGCCGTCGCCGCCTGACGCAAAGGACGGAACGGAACGCAACCCGTCATTGGTCGGCCCGGCCGGCCCCCATGGGCCCCCGGCCCTCCAGGGCTGCCGGCCTCACGGCCCCAACTCGCACTCCAGAATCCGATCATGGAACGTATCCCTCCCACGAGCTCCCTGGGCCGGCTGCTGGACTGGTGCAAACACGAATCGGCCACCGATCTGCACGCCCAGGCGGATCGGCGCTACGCGTACCGCGTGGATGGCGACCTCCGGCGCATCCCGCCCGCCCAGTTCGCGGTGCCGGGCAACGATGACATCGTGGAAATGCTCCGGGAGGCCTTCTCCAAATCGATCATGGACCGCATCGAGCGGCAGAACGAGATGGACCTGAGCTTTCTCTGCGACCGTCTCCGGTATCGGGCCAACTTCAGCAAACAGCAGGGCGCCCAGTCCTTCTCGCTTCGGGTCGTGCCCCAGCGCATCCCGAATCTCGACGATCTCCGGTTGCCGCCCGCCGTGGCCCAACTGGTGGAGGAACCCCGTGGACTGCTCCTCATCACCGGCGCCTCGGGTCAGGGCAAAAGCACGACGGCCTGCGCCCTGCTCCAGCGTCTCAACGAAACCCAGGCCCTGCGGATCGTGACCATCGAGGATCCCATCGAGTACCTCTTCATCGAGGATCGCTGCCAGTTCGAGCAACGGGAGGTCGGGGTGGACACGGCGACCTTCGCCGACGCCATCCGGAACGCGGTGCGCCAGGATCCCGAGGTCATTTTCATCGGGGAGATCCGTGATCACGACACCGTGCAGACCGCCATGCAGGCCGCCGAGACCGGACACCTGGTGCTGGCCACACTCCACTCGGACTCCGTTCCGCAGACACTCGATCGCATCCGGGAACTCCATCCCGCGGCGGAACAGGCCAACGCCAGCACGCTGCTGGCCCGCAGTCTCAACGCCGTCATCTGCCAGCGGCTGGTCCCGGGTCTCAAGGGCAAACGCATTCCCTGCCTGGAGATCATGCGACGGAACACCGCCACCCAGGACGCCATCGCCCGAAACGACACCCACCTGCTTTCCCGGGTCATTGAATCCTGTTTCCAAGAGGGCATGCAAAGTTTCGATCAGCACCTCATGCAGCTTCTGAAACAGGAACTCGTCTCCGTCGAAACGGCACGGCACTACGCCGTGAATTGGAACCGGCTCCAGATGGAGCTGAACGGTTACGTGTCCGCCATGCCCGGGATCCTGATGCCCGACCGCCAGCGATAGTTCCCCCCTCGGCCACTTCCTCATGCCCGCCGCCTTCAAGGACTACTATCAGACGCTCGGCGTTCCCCGGAACGCCTCCGATGCCGACATCAAGAAGGCCTTCCGGACCCTGGCGCGCAAATACCACCCCGACGTCGCCAAAGACAAACCGACCGCAGAGGAGAAGTTCAAGGAACTGAACGAGGCGCACGAAGTCCTGAGCCACCCCGAGAACCGCCGGAAGTACGACGCCATGGTGGCCGGCTGGCAGGCGGGCGAAGGCCGCGGGAGGGATGCCCAGGAGGGCCCCTCACCCGAGGGCGCACCCGGCCGGGGCGCACGTTCCGCCGATGGTTCCGGTGGATTCGACTTCCACTTCGAAGGAACCGGTTTCAGCGATTTCTTCGAGCAGTTCTTCGGCTCGCGCGCGGATGCCACCGCAGGCCGCGCCGGACCCCGGGGAGCCCGGCCCGTCGCCATGCGGCAGGGTCATGACATCGAGGGCGACATCCTCATCACCCTCGACGAAGTGCTCGCAGGCGCGATGCGCAACATCGCCGTCCGGCGCATCGACCCGCGCACAGGCCAGGAAACCACCGCCCAACACGCGGTCCGGATTCCTCCCGGAGTGCACACCGGTCAGTCCATCCGAGTGCCCGGAATGGGAGGCGAAGGAATCGGCGGAGGCAGCGCCGGGGACATTTACCTGAGGGTCCGCTACGCCGAACACCCGGACTGGTCCGTCGACGGCGCGAATCTGCTCGGGGAACTCCGACTCGCCCCCTGGGAAGCCGTCCTGGGAGCCACGGTGCCGGTCCACACCCTCGAAGGCACGATCTCGGTCAAGGTTCCGGCCGGCACCCAGCAGGGACACCGGTTGAGGGTTCGAGGCAAAGGTCTGCCCCTGGGATCCGTGGAGCGGGGGGATCTTTACGTCGAAGTCGCCATCCAGGTGCCGGCCCGGGTCTGTCGCGAGGACGAGGTTCTGTGGCGGCAACTGGCGGCCCAGTCAGCGTTCGACCCGCGCAAGGGCTGACGCGCCGGGGATCAGGTCGCCGCGGGAAGGGCGGCTTTCCCGCCTTGGATGCTGCTGCCGGGCGCCTCGACAACAGTTCCCCCCAAAACCGGTGCTGGCTCGGACTGCCCTCGTCCCACCATGCCGGGCGCCCGCTGACAAAGCTCGATCACAGCCTCGGCCAGGGTGGTGTACACCGCGTCCGCACCCGATTCGCGCAAGTGAAGAAGCACCTCGGCGCCGATCCCTGAAGCCCCCCACAAACCCACCACGATCCGTTGCGTGGGCAATTGAGCCCGCAGTCGGAGACAAAGGTAACGCGCACGGAGGACCGTGAACGGGGCCAGCACGGAAATGCACACGACATCGAACCCCGCCCTCCCCACCAACCCCGCCAGTTCCCCGATGTCCAGCGTCGCCGGCGGGCACTCGGCCTCAACCCCCTGCTGACACAACAACTGGACCAGCATGGCCCCCGCCAACGCGTCCCTGTCCGCCCGAGCCGGCAGGCAATACACGCGACTGCCAGGCCGTGGATCCGTCGAGGTAAGGTTCCCCGCGGACCGGCAACTCATCCCGGCCTCCAGCGAGGGCGACACGCCCAGATCCTCGACGATCTCCCGCAAACTCTGGTCGACCCGGGCGCGCTGCACGTCGTCGAGAAGCTGGAGCCGGTGATCCACTTCGACCGCCGTGATCACGGGGATGAGCACGGAATCGTACAGGGACGTGAGTGAGTTCGCTTTGAGATAGGCGCCAACCAGTTCCAATTCATCCTCCTCGCCCACCGTCAGCAGCCGGTAATAACAATCCTCGGCGGGCGTCAGGGCGTCCTGGTCGCTCAGGACGATGCTGAGAAATGAAAGTCGCGGAATGTGCCGGCCCAACACCACCAGGCAGACTGTCATCGGCGTCGCCAGAACCAACCCCACCGGACCCCAAAGCCAGGTCCAGCAGAACGCAGCCAGAATCAGCGCAATCGGGGAGACCCCGGTGCTTGAGCCGTAAAGCCAGGGCTCAAAGACGTTGTTGCTGAGGAGTTCCACCGACACGAACAAGCCGAGCGTGGCCAGCGGCATGAACCATCCGGGGGAAACGGCCAGCGAGAGCGCGATCGGGATGGTCGCCCCGATCCAGGGACCAACATAGGGGATGTAACGCAGCACCGCGGCCGACGCCCCCCAGAGCAGGGAATTCGGAACCCCGATGAAGAACAGACCGAGGGCCACCATCACGCCATAGCTGGCATTGAGCACCAGCTGCGTCAGCAGATAGCGAGTCACCCGCGCCCCGGCATCATCCATGGCCCGGGTGGTCGCCAGAATCCGCCCCTGACCGATCAACCGCAAAAGCCGGCTGCGCAGGTCCTCCCTCTTCAACAACATGAAAACCACCAGCAGCAACACCAGCGCCCCCGTGCCAAGAGGTCCCAGGACGGGCGCGATGATGACCTTCACAAGCTGGAACGGGTTACTGTTCGAAACCTCCACCCGTTGCACGGCCGCGGACGCCCGCGGCGCTTCCGCCGGCTCCAACCCATCCGCCTTCGACGCGGTCCCGGGCACCCGTCCCGCCTCCTGGGTCCGGCCCCCCGGAAGATCCTTCTTCAACTCCTCCACGGCTTCCGAGATGCGCGTGAACCGGCCGCCAGGCGCAATCCGGAACGCCCTGAGCCGGGTTTGGATGTTGTCCTTGTAGTCGGGAAGTTTGGTGGCGAGGTCCACCAGCTGGCGCGTCAGGATCCAACCGGCGGCACCGAAGGCGCAAAGAATCAGCAGAACCACCAGCAACACGGCCGCCACCCGTCCCGTCCACCGCTCCACCCGCGTCACCAAAGGCGCCAGAAGAAAGGTCAACAAGGCCGAAAGCGACAGGGGCATGAGAATGTCCCGGGCGAAATAGAGCGCCCCGAACACAAAACACGCCAGGGCCAGCGTCCATAGGCCTGACAATGCGCTTGCCGCCGTGGTGGTGCCCGCGTGTTTGGGAATCGCCCCGGGGGCGGCCAGGGGGCCGCCTCCCTTCAGATTGTGAAACAGGCCGGGCGCCCCGGGCCCCGGCCCCCACGATTTCCGGTCATCGGCCACAAGGTGCGACCGTTCAGTTCTTTTTCTCGGCATCCACCCGGGCCTTCTCGGCCACGGCTTCCGCCTCCGCCTTCTTCTTGTCGGCGTCGAGTTGGGCCTGTGCTGACACCTTGTCCGCCTCGATCTTGGCCTTGTCGACTGCCGCGTTTGCTTCGGTCTGCTTAGTGGCCGACTTGGCCGCCAGGTCCACCGCTTCCTTCCGATGATCAATTTCTGTCTTCATAACGTCTGTTTTTGCGTCGATGGCCGTTTTCCGCTCATCACAGCCCATGAGAGAGGCCGCAACGAGAGTGAGAATCCCGAGTTTCAAAGTGTTCATGTTACCTGGTGGAAATGAGCTGCCGTGCCTTCAGGAACAGCAGGTCGAGCAGGACTCCTTCAGTGCCTTCTCCACAGCGCTCCGGGTCTCGCCCGTCCGCTTCTGGATCCGGCCAATCAGCTCCTCCTGCTTGCCTTCGGCATACTGCAGATCGGAATCGATCAGATTCGCCCATTTCTGCTTCAGCTTTCCCTTGGCAATGTTCCAGTCGCCCTTGATTTCAATGGATGTCATGGTGGTTTCGTTTCGTCCCCGAGTTCTTCCTCGCCGCCGACAACGCTTCGGACGGGACACCCCTTTTCTGCGGTGTGAAGAATCATTAGGGGATCGGGATTCCCCCAGCCATGGGGTCTAACCCCACCGCCCCCCTCTCCCCCTCTCAATCTGAATCTCAGTCTCAGTCTTAATCTTAATCTTAATCTCAATCTTAATCTTAATCTTAATCCCAATCGCCCTCCGGCCTTTCATCCCCCAAACCCAGCCCTCGCCAACCTTGGTATTGGGTCATTGTCCCGAAGCCTATCGACGGCATGCCAGGCAGTGGCCGGAGCGTCGGGCACCAGCTCAACCTCCGGACTGAGAAGTCAAACGGTCCCGAGCCCGAAGGGGTCGCAGAATGGAGCGCGCCGTCAATCGCCCGCGGCTGATTCCAAATGTCAACAATCTAGATGCGACCCCATTGCAACCTTAATCTTAATCCCAATCTTAATCTTAATCCCAATCGCCCCTCCGGCCTTTCATCCCCCAAACCCAGCCCT
>CAYZAE010000058.1:0-35547 GCA_964476125.1 uncultured Verrucomicrobiota bacterium
CGCCCAAAATCCCTCGCCGCAGGACCCCACTCACTTTTCAGACGGGCTCTTAGAGCCCGGCTTGTTGGGGGAGGGAGGTGGAAGTGGTTTGCGGGAGTGGACGACCTTCCAGGTGGCGGCGAGGGTGATGGCGGCGCCGATGAGTTCGGGGGTGCGGTAGCTTTCTCCGAACAGGAGGCAGCCGCCGAGGCCGGTGAGCAGCGGGAGCAGCATTTGGAGGGAGGAGCCGGTGGCGACGGACAGGGTGCGGAACCCTTCCGTGAGGGCGATTTGACCGGCGGAGACCAGCAGTGCGGCGAGCACGAGCAGGAGGATGGATCCGGTGGACAGGTGGAGCATGGAGCGGGTGCAGAACGGGAGGGCGGCGAGGGCGCTCCACAGACATTGCGATCCGTAGATGGTGGCGGTGCTTTCGGAGTGGCTGAGCAGCCGGATCAGCACCACGGCGATTCCGGCGACCACAGCCCCGGCGAGGCCGAGCCATTCATAGTGCCCGAGGGCATGGGGTTCGGAATCCCCGGCGATGAAGAGTCCGAGGCCGGCGAGAGCGACGATCATCCAGGCGAGCTGGGTGGGGACGATGCGTTCGCCGAGCCAGCGTGACGCGAGCAGGGCGCCGAAGATCGGGTAGGTGAGGTTGATGAGCACGGCCTTGCCGGCGCCGAGTTTCGGGATGGTGACGTAGAACAGCAGGATGGCGACGGCGCCCACCGCGCCGCGCATGAGCAGCAGGGGGCGGATCAACAGGTGCCGGGGCTCGAAGCCCCGGCCGCGAAAGACGAGCCAGACTGCGGCGATGCCGACCGCGCCTCGGTAGACCGAGGCGACGAAGCCGTCCACTTCGGGCGCCTGGAGGGCGACATGACGGAGGAGCAGCACGTTCGCGGCGAAGAGCACGATGGACAGCAGCATCAGCAGGAGGCCGCGTTGCTCGGGGGGGGATCGGTGGGGCATGGCGTTTCGGGGGGGCCCGGAAGCCTGCGAGGGGGGAGGAGTCGGGGAGGTGAACCTCGAACGTCCGGCCGGCCTCGCGGCATCCGGACAGTTCGTGGGCATTCCGCTCAGGACGAACATCCGGACTCCGAGCCGCGGCACCAGGAGGTGCCGGCTCGTACCGTCGGAATGATTCGAATCGCGGAAAGCATCGTTGGGGAAAGTTGTACCGGTCTCCGGCGTGCAAGCCAATCCCTTGTTTACGGCGCGGAGCGGGGGCGGTGCCTCCCGAAGTTGTGGGTGAAACGACGCGGCCTCCGGCCACTTTCCGGGATCCCTTCGGGATCGTCAGAGCCTGTGCGTTTCTCTCAGCCGTCCCATGAACTCCGGGGAAGGAACTTTTCTCGGACCCGGAAGGGTGCCGCCGTTGGACCCGCCTGCGTTGAGCGGGCGGCAGCCGTTGGGGTTTGTGCTTTGGCGATCTCGTAGTGAGACAGGTTCCACCACCAAAAAAACTGCGGACGCACCGGAGCGGGGTGTGGCCGCGGTTCCGGGAAGGACGTAGGGTGCATGGATCATGCGATCGCGATCGTTTCTGCGGCGGTTGGTGCTGACTGGGGTGATGGTGGGGTTGGGGCTGGTGTCGGTCCTGGGCGGGCGGGTCCGCGCGGGTGTGCTTTGGCAGATTGGAAAGTTCGATGCGTCCTCGGCGGAGATGAAGCCGTGGATTCATCCTGTCACGGGGCAGCGGCAGATTGATTATACCGATGCCACCTCGGATGCCCGGTTTGTGATTGGGAAGAGTTCGGAGTCGAGTGACTGGCCGGCGTACCAGCCGGGCACGTCGAACGGCGAGGCTGGTTTCAGGGCGCATCCGGCGACGATCGAGTTTGAGTTGCCGGGTCCGCCGGAGCGGGACCTGCGGTTGAGGGTGGCCCTGCTTGCGTACAGTGCGCGTTTGCCGGCGCTGGAGATCGAAGCCAACGGGTGGCGCGGTCGCTTCTTTCAGGAGCCGACGATCGTGCGGTCGGCCGGGGATCCCGCGGTGTTTTTTCAACCCCATTACGCCACCAGTGTGGTTTCCTGCGTTCTTCCCGCGGCGCGGTTTCGCGCGGGCGTCAACCGGTTGGTTCTGACGGCGGTGGATGTGCCCGGGGCCCGGGAGGACGTCCGGCCTTCGGGCTTTCCCTGGCCCGGGTGTTCGGGCCTGGTTTACGACGCCCTGGTGCTGGAGGAGCTGCCCGAAGGTGAGGAGGAACCCGAGTTGTCGGTCCGGGTTGAGCCGACCGTGTTTCATCGCGAAAGGGAGGGGCGATTGTTTGAGGAGTTGGATGTGTTTCTGCGATTCCGGAGCCGGCCGCCGGAGGGTCGGGTGCGGTGCCGGATGCGGGTGGGCGGGGACGTCGAGGTTTCGGCCGGGTTTGCGGCGGGCACCGATTTCGGGGAGGAACGGGTGACGCTTGAGATGCCGGCGTGGGAGGGGGTGCAACCTGTGCGGGTGCGGGTGGAGCATGCGGGTGGGGAGAGGGAGTTCGAGCGGGAGTTGCGGGCGGGGCGTCGATGGTCGCTGTGGGTGGTTCCGCATGAGCATCTCGATGTTGGCTACACGGATGACGAGGCGAAGATTGCGGAGTTGCAGACGCGGGTGCTGGAGGATGCGATGGATCTGTCGGAGCAGCGTTCCGGGTTTTCCTTCACGGTGGACGGGCAGTGGGTGGTGGAGGAGTACTGGCGTGGTCGCGGAGCGGTGTCGCGGGAACGGCTGGTGAGGGCGATGCGGGAGGGGCGGATTCATGTGCCGGTGGTGCATGGGAGTCTGTTCACCGGGTCGGCCTCGTTGGAGGGCATGGTGCGTTCGCTTTACCCGAGCCGGAATTTTTCGAGGGAACACGGGACTCCGTTCGACGTGGCGGTGATCACGGACGTGCCGTCCTACTCGTGGTCGATGGCGTCGGTGCTGGCGGCTTCGGGTGTCCGCTATTTCGTGGGGGCCAGTGATGCGTATCGCGGTCCCTTTCTTCTCTTCAACCGGTTGGACGAACGATCGCCGCATGCCTGGGAGGGGCCGGACGGGGGGCGGGTGACGACGTGGTATTCCCGGCATTATCACCAGGTCTCGAGTCTGTTTGGGCTGCCGCCGCGGTTGTCGCTGGGACGTGAATCGCTGCCGCGGTTTCTTCAGGCCTACGACACGCCGCAGTACCGGGCGGATGAGGTGCTGTTGTACGGGACGCAGGTGGAGAACGTCGCGTTGCAGCCGGCCCAGGCGGGGTTGGTCGAGGAGTGGAACCGCGTTTATGCCTTTCCACGGATGCGATTCGGTGGTTTCGCGGCGGCGCTGGCCTCGATCGAGCGCAAGCAGGGAACGCTGGAGGTGGTGCGGGGCGATGGGGGTCCGTACTGGGAGGATGGTCTGGCGGCCAATGCGCGAGTGACGGCCATTGCGCGTGAGAATTCGCGACGCCTGCCTTCGGCGGAGAAGGCCGCCCGGCTGGCGGCGATGGCGGACACAAATTTCGTGGCGGATGCGGAGGACCTTGCCCGGGCCTGGCGGCAGAGTCTGTTGATTGATGAACACACATGGCATGCGGACTGCAGCGTGCGCGATCCCATGAGCGCGCAAGCGCAGCGGCAGGGAGGGGCGAAGGATGCGCGGGCTCCGGAGGCGCGGAGGTCGCTGGAGCGGGTGCTTTCGAGAAGCCTCTCGGCGTTGGGCGAGGTGATACCCGCGGGTCCGGGATCGGTGGTTCTGTTCAATCCGCTGAGCTGGGATCGCGGGGGGGTGGTGGAGATGGAGATTGGACGTGGCCAGGGTCTGGTGGATCCCTCCACGGGTCTTGCCATTCCGCTCGAATCACGCCGTGAGGGCCCCGTGTACCGGCGGGTCCGGTTTATGGCGCCGGAGATTCCCGGACTCGGTTATCGGACGCTTGCGCTGCGGCCCATGCCGGTGGCGCCGAAGCCTGCGGTGTCCGCGGATTCGCAAGTGCTGGAGAATCGGTGGTACCGGGTCGAGCTGGATCCTGAACGCGGCGGCATCCGCAGCTGGCGGGAGCGGGCGACCGGACGTGAGTGGGTGGATGCCTCGCAGCCGCTGGCTCTCGGGCAGTGGGTGTATGTCACCGGAGGCGACCCGCTTCCGAATCGAATCGTCCAGTACAGCACCGTGTCGCCTGTCCCCGTTCTCGCGCTCCATCCGGGTGGGGCGGGGAAGTTGGTGTCGTCGGTCCGGACTCCGGTGGGTGCGGTGGCGGTGATGCGAACCGTGGCTCTGCGATTTCCGGGGATAGAGACGGAGATCTGGCTGCCGGAGGATAGGCCTGAGGTGCGGATCGAGTTGCGGGTGCGCAAGGAGGAGGGGTTGGAGAAGGAGGCAGCTTATGTTGCCTTTCCGCTGTCGGTGAGAG
This sequence comes from uncultured Verrucomicrobiota bacterium, assembly GCA_964476125.1. GTDB lineage: Bacteria > Verrucomicrobiota > Verrucomicrobiia > Limisphaerales > CAIMTB01 > CAIMTB01. Next base: position 4,341 of record CAYZAE010000058.1, read on the forward strand.
AGCCCGTGTTTCGTTACGCGACCCAGAATGGGTGGGTCGATCCCTCCCGGGATCTGCTTCCGGGTGCGTGCCGCGAGTGGTTCAGCATCCAGGACTGGCTCGCCGTTTCAGGGGAGGGTGGCACCGTGGCCCTGTCCGCGCCCGACACTCCCCTGATGACGCTCGGGGATGTCGTTCGGGGGGTCTGGCCGCAGGCGTTTGGGCGCCGGCCATCGACGGTGTTCAGCTATTGCATGAGCAACTACACCCCGGAGGGTTACGCGGCAGGCCAGGGGGGTGATTTCGTTTTCAGATATGTGCTGACGACCTTCGGGGACTTCGATGCCGCCGCCGTGGCCAGGTTCGGGGCGGAGACGATGACGCCGGTCGAGAAATCCGAGATCACGCGGAGCGACAAACTTTCCGCGTCTGGGAAAAATGACTGGGATCCGGTGGCTGGACCCGGGCTGCGGGTCGAGCCTTCGTCCGTGCATGTGAACGCCTGGAAGTCCGCCGAGGACGGGCGTGGGGAGATTCTGCGGCTGGTTGAGACTTCGGGGAGATCGACCGGGGCGCGGATCGGAGCCTATCGGGGGGTGATGAGCCGGGTGACGCGGTGTTCGGCCGTGGAGGATGATCTGGAGTCCGTGCCGGTGTCGGACGGGGGGGTGCGAGTGACGATTCCGGCCTTTGGCCTCGTCACGTTGCGGGTCGAGTGGGAAGGGCGTTGACGGGGGGCAAGAGTCAGAGGAGTGGGGAGGCGAGCCGTGGGGAGGTGCGGATTCCCATTCACGACGCGTCGACGCGTCGACCCTGGTGGGATTGGGGCTTGTCAGATTCGTGGTGGTGGAGGCAGTATCCCCGCCGCCCTAAGCTATTTGGTGGATCGACTATCGGGGGCACGGAGTTCCTGGCTGACTTCGACGAAGTTGGACGCGCGGATTCTGCATTCGCCGCCGGACACTGGAGAGTGAGTGTCATGATTCCGTATAATCGTGCGATTGATTGGGTGACTTGGGGTTCCGTTGCCGTGGGATGCGGTGTGGTATGGCGCCTCCGGATCTTTCTTAAGCTGTTTGGGGACAGGCCTGGAGCGGGCCGGGAAAGTGAGTGAGTCGAGGGGCCGGGAACCTTTCGGGATGGTTTGATTGGCTAAGTGCTTCGCCTAGGTAAATATGCTGTCTCCGGTTCCTTGTCTGTCCGTCCGGAGAGCGGGTCATGCCGTTGGGGGCCGTGGGGTCCGGATTGGGACCTGTTTGTCGGCCAGGGGTGAAGGTTTTCCCCGGCAAACCGTGGGATCCGAGGGGGTGGACGGTTGCGTGTGCGTGTGCGGCGAGTGGCGTTATGGGGACTAACAGGCTAGTTGATTTAGGTGAGGATTGAGCGGGGGGTGAGGTCGTTTTTCAGACTTAGGGGTGAGGGGTGGGGAATTGTTCGTGCGAATATTTCCGTCAGGAGTCAGTCAGGGAGAGAAAAGTGATTTGACGGATCGCTACTTTGAGCCTCACTTTGGCGGGGTTGGCATACCAACTACCTATGATTAGTCCTGAGACCATCCTTCGCGCCAAGAGCCTCATCGAAGGAATTGAGAAATTGCAGAATGAATTGGCCAGCCTGTTCGGCGGAGCGCCGGTGGCCTCGTCGGCGGCCGTGCTGACCACTCCGAAGCGCCGCGGTCGTCCGCCGGGTGCGGTTTCCGGCGGGAAGAAGCCCCGGAACATGACTCCCGAGGGACGCGCGCGCATCGCCGCCGCCGCCCGCGCCCGCTGGGCGCGTTTCCACGCGGACAAGAAGAAAGCCGCGAAGTAAGTCCACAAAAGGCCGACTTCCGCCGGATTCCGCCGAAACGCGGTCTGGTGGGGGAAAGCCAGGCAGATCTTACGCCAGCCGGTCCAGGATTCCTGGGCCGGCTGTTTGCTTTTTGGGGCGCGGGGGCGCGGGGCTCGCGGAAATCGCATCCAGTGTTTTCCGAGCCGCGTTGTTTGCGCCTCAGCGGGATGTCTGGGGGTGGGGGTGGGGGGAGGGTTCGGACCGGAGTCGGAGGGTCGGGGGCCGGGATTCGCGGGGCAGGGGGTGGCCTTCGATGAGGTGATAAAAGCGGCCTGTTGCGAGGTTGGTGAAGGTTTGGGTTTGGCCGGGGCCGGGCCAGCGTACGTGAATGGATTGGATGGTGGTGATGTCGCCCAGGCCGATTTCCCGTCGCAGAGGTGAGGCTCCAAAGGAGCCACCGGGGCTGACGGTGCGATGAATTGTTCGGAGACCCGAGGGTGATTCGCCGATCAGTTCGATCCTCGCGCCGAGCGCGGCCCGGTTGGATCGGGTGCCTTCGAGTTTGAGGGTGACCCAGGCTGTGTCGTGGGATGGGTTGAGGAACAGTGCGTTCCGATAGCGGTCGCCTGTCAGTGCCCCGCCCAGCACGGCGTAGAGGTCCTGATCTCCGTCGTTGTCGAAATCCGCGAAGGCAATGCCGTGACCCTTTTGCAGATGCCCCAGGCCGGTGGCCGCGGTCACCTCCTGGAACGTGCCGTTCCCCGCGTTGCGGAAGGCCCGGTTGGGGACGAGCGCGGCGAGGTCCGGATCACCGGTGCCGACATAGAAATCGAGCCAGCCGTCGTTGTCGAAGTCACCGTGGTTCGCGCCCATTCCAAGGATGACCCGTGACAGACGCGAGGCTTGGGTGACATCGGTGAAGGTGCCGTCACGGTTGTTCCGGTAGAGTCGGGGGCGTTCGGCGTCGGTGGGCAGTCCGAGGTAATCCGCCGCGACGTCGCCGGCGCCGCGCCAGCGGTATCCGCAGACAAAGAGATCGGGCCAACCGTCGTTGTCATAGTCCCAGAACCAGGTGGGGAAGCTGTGGATCGGTTCGATCACCCCGGCGGAGCGGGCGACCTCGGTGAAACGCCAGCCGGACTCGGACGGGGAAGCCGGCCCGTCGTTGCGAAGAAGCAGGTTGGGACCGTCGACGACGGAGACGTAGAGATCGGGGCGTCCATCGAGGTTGAAGTCTCCGGCGGTGACTCCCTTGACGAAGGCGGTGATGTCGAGGCCGCAGGGGCGCGCGCACTCGGTGAACGTGCGGTCGCCGTTGTTGCGAAAGAGTTCGCAGGGGTTCGGGTCGTCGGGTCTGGATTCGTTGCCCACGAAGAGGTCGAGGTCGCCATCGCCGTCGTAGTCGAACCAGGCGGCGGTCTGGGTCGGGTGATAACTGAGAAGCCCGGCGGCCTCGGTGACGTCGTCGAAGGTTCCATCCCCGTTGTTCCGCAACAGTGAATTGGGGTGATGCCCGCCACGACCGAGCCATCCTCCGCGAAGGACCAGCACATCGGCATGGCCGTCGTTGTCGTAGTCCGTTTGGACGAGGTTGAGTCCACCGTGGAGTCCCGAGAGCCCGGCTTCGACGGTGCGTTCGTGGAAGCGGCCGTCGCCGCCATTGCGGAACAGGCGGAGGGGGCTGCTCAAGCCGGATGCGGAGACCATCAGGTCGATGAGACCATCGTTGTCGAAGTCCTCGGCCACGACGCCGCCGGAGAGGTCTTCGACATCGACGCCGAGCTGGCCTGCGACGTCCTGAAAGCGTGGCATCGGGAATTCGGAGGCGAAGGCGCCGGGGGGAATGAGTTGGTCTGCGGGGACGTGGAGCGGGTAGGAGCCCAGGGTCATGTGGGCGAGGTTGAGCAGCCAGCGGGCATGGAGGTTGTGCGGGTTACGCTTCAGGAAGGCGGTGAGCACGCGGATGGCTCCACGGGAGCCCCCGGACAGGGCGTGGATGCCGGCGCCCTGGATGGGGAAGACACAGGATTCGGCGTGGTGATGGAGCAGGCAGTTCTGCTCCTCGCCGAGCCGCAGATGGGCAACGGCGGTGCGGAGGGCAAGGTCGGCGGACTGGGACGAGTCGAGGCGCCAGGTGGCGGTGTCGAGGGTGGCCTGATAGGCCTCGTACTGCCGCAGTGCGGCCAGGGTGCGGCCGGCGTTGAGTTCCTGCAGGGCGAGGGCTGGGCGCAAGGCGAGAAGGCGTGGGGCGTTACCCGCGGCTTCGGCTTCGCGCAGGGCCGCCTGGAGGCGGTCGGCGAGCACGTCAGCGAGGAAGGGGTTGAGGTCCGGGTGGGCATGCGCCTCGTCGCGGAGATGGGTGAGGCGTTCGACCATGCGGCGGGTGCCGGACGAGGGGGGGCGGAGGGGGACGGCGGCCGGGCGCGTGCAGAAGGGATCCGCAGCGTTCGCGTTGGGGAGGAAAGGCGGCGCGGCGGCGGCCGGGGTCAGGAAGGCGGTCGTCGACAGGAGCAGCGCCAGCAGGGTGGCGATGCGGGAGGTGGGGACGTGGGTGCGGGTGGTGTTCAGGCGAGGGGCGGGCTTAGAGCCGTTCCAGCTTCACCGGGTACGACTGGCCGGAGGCGAACTGGGCTACGTACAGGCTTTGTTCGTCATCGACGACGAGGTCGTGCGGGTGCCGGAAGACTTCTCCTTCGTGGCGCATGGGGCGAAGCGTTCCGTCGTCGCCGTACTCGGGGGCTGATCCTCCAACGTTGGCGACCACACGCAGACGGGAATCGAGCACGGAGATGAAACCGCGGCAGTCGCGGTCCTTGGGCCAGTTGTCCCCGAGGTGGGCGACGAAGTAGTGATTTCCGTGTCGCCGGATCTGGCGCGGGTTGCCGCCGGGCAGAGGGATCCGGCCGAGGGGCTTGCCGGAGAGATCGAGTCGCAGCAGGTGTTGCTGGTCGCTCATGGCGATGAGCAGCGAGGGCGGCTGACCTGCGGCTGATTCGAACATGCCTCCGTGCGGGCCCCAATGGACGATGCCGCCTTCGGCGCCTCCGAAGATTTTCACGAACTTCCCGTCGGGTCCGTAGTGGGTGATGTAATCCCGGCCGTAGCCGTCGAGGACGTAGAAATCGCCTTCCGGCGCATGGAGCGTCCAGGAGGGGCGGTACTGATCGGCCTGGGTGTATTTGCCGGTGTGCAGGGGGCAATCCCATTCCTGGAGCGTGCGTCCGTCGAGGGTGGTTTGAGTGACCTTGTGGGTCTGGAGATCGGTGAGGAAGAGAACCTCGCGGCCGCCGAGGGAGACGAGGGAGAGTCCGTGGGCACCGGGGAAGTGGGTGCCCCATTTGTGAACGAGCCGGCCCTTTTTGTCGTAGATGATGACGTTGTTGCGGGCGTGGTCGGTGAAGAGGATGACATGACCTTCGCGATCGAAGGCGAGTCCGTGGCAGTTGTTGACGGGTGTTTCGATGCCCAGATTTCCCCATCCGGGCACGACGCGGTACCGGAACGCGCCGTGCCCGAGCGTTGGGCTTTCGGCGGCGCGGGTGCGGAGGTGGGGGAAGCCGAGGGTGAGGAGTGGGGTAGCGGTGGCTGTGGCGGTGGTGGTGCGGCGAAGGAAGGCACGACGGTTGAGGGTCCGGGCCGGGGCGGGCATGCGCGGATCCTTGGCAGATCCGGACGCCCTTCGTAAACACGGGAATCGGGTGAGTGGGTGCGGGTTGGTCGGGATTGCCGTTGAGAGGTGTCGGGCGGGGGACTAGCGTTTCGGGGCTTGCGGGGTTGGCGGTGGATCCGAGAGCGACATGCTTTTTCACACCTGGCCGTTTCTTGTTTTTCTGGGGGTCGTCCTGCCGGTGTATTTTGCGCTGGGTGGGACGCGTTGGTGGCTGACGTGGCTTTTGGCGGCGTCGTACTTTTTCTATGGCTGGTGGAATCCGTACTACCTGCTGTTGGTGGTGTATTCCACGGTGCTGGATTACTTCCTGGTCCTGCTGATGGACCATTCCCCACCAGCCCCGCGGGCGCGAGGGGGGGTGGGTGGGACGCTGCGCTGGGGTGGGGATCCGGTGTTGCGACGGGCCTTTTGGATGGCGGTGGCGGGGGTGTTGTTGACCGGGGTTGGGATGGCGCTGGGGCCGGTGACGCTTCGGCCGGCCCTGGGAGGTCTGGGGGTGCTGGTTTTCCTGATGGCGGCGGGCGCGTGGTTTGCGAGCCGGCGGACCTGGTTGTTGATCAGCTTGATCAACAACCTCGCGCTGCTCCTGTTCTTCAAGTACGCGCGGTTTTTGGTGGAGAACCTCAATACGGTGCTCGAGGCAGGGAAGATGGCGGTGCGTTTGCCGGATCCGGCGACCCTGATGCCGCTGGGTTCGGAGTACCTGCTGCCGGTGGGCATCTCCTTTTTCACGTTTCAGTCGCTGAGTTACACCATTGATTTCTATCTGGGCCGCGGGGATCGCGAGCGGAACTTCCTCCGGTTTGCGACCTTCGTGTGCTTTTTCCCGCAGCTCATGGCCGGGCCGATTGAGCGTGCGCGCCATCTCCTCCCGCAGTTCCGACGATTTCCGGAGGTGCGGCTTTCGAACTTCACGGACGGCGCCTCGCTGTTTCTGGTGGGGCTGTTCAAGAAGCTGGCCCTGGCGAACTACCTCTCGCTGTACGCGGACCGGGTGTACACGAATCCCTCGGCGCAGGAGGCTTCGGCGCTGGTGTTGGGGACGGTGGCGTTCGCGTGGCAGATCTTTTTCGATTTCAGCGGGTACACCGACATGGCCCGGGGGATTGCGAAGGTGCTGGGATTCGATCTCATTCTGAATTTCAACAATCCGTACCTGGCGACGGGTCTGGGGGATTTCTGGTCGCGCTGGCACATCAGTCTGTCGTCGTGGTTCCGGGACTACGTTTACATTCCGCTTGGGGGCAACCGGGGCGGGCGCTGGCTGACCTTTCGGAACCTGTTCATCACTTTTCTGGTTTCGGGGATCTGGCATGGGGCGGCGTGGACCTTTGTGATCTGGGGAATCCTGCACGGGTTGGGTGTGGTGGTGACCCGTGAGCTTGAGCAGGCCGCGTTCTATCGGGAGCGCGTGCCGAGGCTTGTGAAGCAGGCGGGGGTGTTCCTGTTCGTGACCTTCACCTGGATCTTTTTCCGGGCGGAGACGCTGTCCGATGCGCTGCTGATCGTCCGCCGGATCTTCGGGGCGGCCTGGGGAAGTCCGCAGATTCCCGGGCTCATGGTTTTGCTGGTGGCCTCTGTGTGGCTTTACCAGTTCCTGTACGAGTCGCGCCTTCGCTCCGTGCTTCGGCTGGGAGCGGTTCGGGTGGCCGTGGCGGTCGCGATGGTCCTCTTTCTGTGCCTCGGTTCGTCCGGAGGCGGGGCCTTCATTTACTTCCAATTCTGACCCGCACGCCATGAGTCAACAGGTCCAGAGCCGGGAGGGGGCGGGCATCGATCAACCGCCGGTGCCGGTGTTTGGGGTTAACGAGGTCAGGTTGGGGTGGCGCGGCTGGCTGGCGGTGGTGGGTCTGGTGCTGGGTGTGGGGTGGGGCGTGCCCCGGGCCTGGCGGAGCCTCGAACGGTTTGAGACCGGTCGCGATTACCGGATTCCCTATGGTCTGAGCCGTGACTACTGGCTCTATCAACGTCGACTCGAGCAGGCCGCCGATCCGCAGACGGTGTTTCTGCTAGGGGATTCCGTGGTGTGGGGGGAGTACGTGGCGCCTGACGGGACGTTGTCCCATTTCCTGGATCGGGAGATTGGGGTGACCAACCGGTTCGTGAATGCCGGGGTGAATGGGCTGTTTCCCCTCGCGCTGGAGGGATTGGTTTCGCATTACGGCGCACCCATCGGCGGACGGAAGGTTCTGCTGCACTGCAATCCCCTGTGGATGAGCAGTCCCAAAGCGGATCTCAGTTCGACCAAATCGGAATCCTTCAATCACGCGCGATTGGTTCCCCAATTTCGGCCGGTGATTCCCTGTTACCGCGCCGAGGCCAGCGAGCGGATGAGCATCGTGGTGGGCCATGCCGTCGGGTTTTTCCAGTGGGTGGATCACCTTGAGAACGTGTATTTCAACCAGAAAAGCCTGCCCGCCTGGACGCTTGCAGACGAGGGCGGCGACCCGCCGCGGTACCCGAACCTGTGGCGCAATCCCCTCCGCCAGATCACGCTCCAGGTGCCATCCCCGTTCGGGCCGGATCCCGAGCGCGGACCGGCCAGTCCCCGGCACCGGGCCTGGAACGCGAAGGGAACGCGGACGGTGGATTTCGAGTGGGTTCAGCCGGAGGCGTCGCTGCAGTGGGCCGCGTTTCGTCGTCTGGTGGCGAGGCTCCGGGAGCGGGGCGTGGAGGTGCTGGTCGTGGTCGGGCCGTTCAACGAATCCATGCTGGGCGAGGCGAACCGGCTGAAGTACGCCCGACTTCGGGATGAAATTGCATCCTGGCTGGCCGCCCAACGCGTGCCCCATCTGGTTCCCGGTCCGCTGCCTGCGTCGCTGTACGCCGACGCCAGCCATCCGTTGACGGACGGTTATGCTCTGCTGGCGAAGGCGCTGGCTGAGTCAGGGGAGTTTCGGAAGTGGCTGGGGAGCGCGCCTGAGGGCGCGGCGAGGAGTAGGGAGTAGGGAGCTGGGAGTGGGGAGTCAGGGGGCGTTTTTGACGCAGCGGAAGCCGTAGATGTCGTAGCCGAAGCAGACATCGGCGTAGCCGGGGCTTTCGTTGTAGCGATAGCCGGAGCGGCAGTTGTCGGCGGCGAAGCGCCAGGCGCCGCCGCGGACGACCTTGTTCTCGCCGGTGTCCGGGCCGCGGGGGTTGTCCTTGGGCGACGACGCGTAGTAATCGACCTTGTAGAAGTCGTTGCACCACTGCCAGACGTTGCCGCAGATGTCGTGAAGCCCGAGTGGATTGGGTTGTTTCTGTCCGACGGGGTGGGGTTTGCCGCCGGCATTTTTGTCGAACCAGGCGAAGTTCCCGAGTTTGGCGGGGGAATCTCCGAAGAAGTAGGCAGTGGTGGTGCCGGCGCGACAGGCGAATTCCCATTCGGCCTCGGTGGGAAGCCGGTAGCCGGGGGCGCTGAAGTTGCACTTCCAGGTGGTGAGATCGTAGCAGGGCGCGAGACCTTCCTTCTCGGAGCGTTTGTTGCAGTAGCGGACGGCGTCGGACCAGCGGATCTGTTCAACGGGGTTCTGCGGGGATTTCCAGCGTGACGGGTTTTCGCCCATCAGTTTCTCGTACTGCTCCTGGGTGACGAGGTTTCGATCCATGAGGAAGGGGCTGATGCTGACCTCATGGGGTGGGGCATCGGCTTCGTCCTTGTCCCCCATGATGAATGGGCCGCCGGCGATCCGGATCAGGTCGGAGCCGGGGGAAGCGGAGGTGTTGGCGGCAGCGGGGGTGGGAGTTGTTGTCGCGGCGGTGGCGGCCGGGGTGTTTGCGGCGGGGGCCTTCGCTGCGCTGACGTTGGTCGGGGGCGCGAGGACCGGCACGGGTGAAACGGCGGGGGCCGGATTGGTGATGACGAGGGCTGCGGGGTCCGGGGTGTTGCTGGACGCGGGAGCGGATGTCGTCGTGGGTTTGTTTTCCGCGGGGCCGCAACCGGAGAGGAGGGCGGCCAGGGCGAGCCCGGTGCAGGCGAGTCCGAGGGACCGGGAGTGTCGAGGCGGATGGGCTTTGGGGTGGGGAGGGAGGACGTGATTCATGGGGAGGGAATGAAGGGGGGAAGGGATCAGTACTCGGCCCAGATTTCGTAGCCATCGGGGTTGCGAAGGATCTGCCGGCAGAGCTGGCGGATTTCGCGGGCGAGGGAGGCTGCCTTTGGATGGTCGGCGGCGGCGTATCCGGCTTCCTGGTGCAGTTGGCGGGCGACGACGTGGCATTGGGCGACCACGTAGTCCTGGGCGCCGCCCATGTCGCGCCAGGCTTTGAGCAGTTCCATGTAGGCCTTGATGTTGCCCGGGTCCTTGCGGGAGGTGAGGGCGAGGGTGCGACGGGCGAGGTCGTCGGCGTGCTCGGGCGACTTCATGTTCTCCTGCTGAAGCGTGCATTCCTGGGGAATGCGGGTGGCGATTTCCTTGAGCCCATCCAGGTATGTCTTCAATTCGGGCACGTCCTTCGAGGCCTCGTCGAGTCGTTGGATCAGGCGTCCGGCGAAGTTCTGGTATTCGCCGATGCGATCGAGGTGTTGGCCGACGAAGTAAATCATGTCGTCGAGGGCGGACCGGATGTCGTCCTTGCGATCAACCTCCTGCCCGGCTTCGAACAGGGCCTGGATGGCCTCGGTGCAGCCGCAGGTGCAGGCGCGTCGGACGCCCTCCCCGCCGCGACGGTGGTGGGTGCGGAGGCGGCGTCCGGTGGGATCGAGCCGTTCGTCGGCGAGGGCGCGGCCGAGGGTGGCTTTGACGATTTCGGCGGGCGGGGTGAAGGCCGGTGGACTGCCTTCGCCTTCGAGGCAGTAGACGAGCACGTCGCCCTTGGGTGGGACTTTTTTGCTGGGATGAACGAGGGCGGTGTCGCCTTCGAACCAGACCGGGTAGCTGTACGAGCCGGGGACGCCGCGCCAGATCTGGGCGCGGGCGTCGCGAAAGGTGAAGGTTGTTTTCACGCCGGCCTCGAGCAGCTGAGTTTTCCAGCGGGCGGGGAAGGGGCGTTTCCAGGGCAGCGCCACATCCGCCTCCAGGTTGGTCGCGACGAGCGGGTGGCGATGCCAGAGCCCGGGGGCGGCGAGGGCCGCCAGGTAAACCGGTTGACCGGCGGTGTTGAGGTCGAGGGACTGGAACCCGCGGGATCGGCCCGGGCCGCTGGCCGGTTCAAGCCGGAGGTCATGCGGACCGTTGGGCCAGGTCACCACCAGTTCGTGGTTTCCGCCGGTGAGCAATCCGACAAACACATTCTCCGACGGCAGGTGAAGGGGGGTGTTCTGACCGGCGGGAACGCCGGAGTACACGAGATCGTCCCCGATGAATCCCGGGACGATGCCGTGCTCGATTGGCGCGGCGAGGCGGAGGTTGGGGCGGGATTTCGCCGGCCGGATTTCGACCATGCCGGACCGATCGAAAAGGAACAGATCCGGAGCGGGGGGCTCGCCGGCGGACGGCGGGGTTTTGAGGAGGTTGCCGGGGAGGAATCCGAGAGCGACTTCGTCCGCCGCGTTGCGGATCAGTTCGAGACTGGCGGTAGTGGTTGTGGTGGCGGAGGAGGAGGACGGAGCGGTGGGGGCGGAGAGGGCCAGGCATTCCACGGCGGCAAAACCTTCGAACGGGCCGGTCGACTTCGAGGGCGTGGGCAGTCCCGGGGCGTCCTTGGCGAAGATCACGACCCGATTGCGGGCGGTCCAGAACACGGCGGTGAGATGGGGGTTCTCGACCACGGCATCGCCTTCGAAGGTGTATTCACGGCCGTAGTAGCCGGGGTCCGAACTCGCTTTGGGCGGGTCCTTCTCGAGCGAGAGCAGGTCGGTGGGCACCGCCTTCCATCGGGTGCGGTCGGCGGCATCGAGTCGGTCGCCCAGCTTCGTGACGGTGTCCCAAAGCAGGACCCTCGGGTTCGCGATTTCGGCGGCCGGCAGGTCGCCGGTGAGCAGAAGCGCCAGGGCCGCGGCGGCGGCGAGCAGGGGGGCTGGGCGGCAGGATCCGGAAATGCGCATGGGATGAAACGGTTCGCACTTCAGGCTCGCGCCGTCGGGGGCGGAATTGCAACGACGGGGTAAGCTGCCGTCGAGGTGGTCAGGGACGAAGCGGGGAGGACCTGGAGGTGGGTGGCCCCTGGGGGATCCCGCCCGGCCCCGGGGAGGATGCTCAGCGCGGCCGGACCACGGTGCCCCCGGTCACGTAGGGCGAGCGGTCGAACATTTCGCCCTCGCCGCGGAGACGTGGGTCGCCGGTGCGGATCAGTTCGCGCTCGAGGGTGCGTCGCAGTCGCCGCAGGACCGCGCCCTGACGCGGGTCGCCGGCCAGATTATTGGTCTGCCAGGGATCGATCTGAACGTCGTAAAGTTCCTCTTCCGGCCGTTTGCCGAAGGCCAGGTCGAAGAGCCTCCGCGCACCGGGTTCGGGTCCATGTTCCACCACGGCCTGTTTCGAGGGCGATCCGGCGATGTCACCGGCCTGATCGACGTCGCCATAGATGGGGGGATCCCCCGCCGGCCAGCGGTCCGGGGCGAAGTTGCGGAGATAGAGATGGCGCCCGGTGCGGACGCCTCGAATCGGATAGCCCAGGTCGTCGGGACGGACATTGGCGTGCCGTTCGCGTCCAAAGAAGACCTGGGTCCGGTGTCGGTCGATGCGCTTGCTGCGGTCGGGATCGAGCAGTGGCAGCAGGCTTCGTCCGGTCATGGTTTTGGGTGGGCGCAGTCCCGCCGCCTCGAGAAAGGTGGGGGCGATATCGGTGAGACTGACGAAGTCGTCGAGCACCCGGCCGCCCGGGAATCGGGCGGGCCATCGGAGGATGAGGGGCATGCGGACGCCGGCGTCGTAGCACGTGGCCTTGCCGCGTGGGAAAGGAAAGCCGTTGTCGCTGGTGATCACGACGAGTGTGTTTTCCAATTCGCCGCGGGTTTCGAGTTGCTGGATTCGTTCCCCGACCTCGGCATCGAACCGTTCGATTTCGGCCCGGTAATCGATCAGGTCTTCACGCACAGTCGGGGTGTCCGGGAGGAACGGAGGCACCTCGACCGCTACGGCCTGAAGCCCTGAGCGGGTTCCCGATCCGCGTTCATAAAGACGATGGGGATTGAGGCTGCCGAACCAGAAGCAAAACGGGGAGTCGGGCGGCCGGCCGTCGAGGAATTGGGCGAAGTCGCGAACGGCGGGTCCTGCGGGATTGTGGTCCCGCCCGTGCGTTCGGAAATCGCCGGGCCCCCAGCCTTTGCCCTGGAGTCCCACGGCGTAGCCGACGTGGGCGAGCAGATCCGGGTAGACCGGTGCGGTGTTGGGCCAGCGGCTCCACAGATTGGCCCCCTCGCCGAGCCGCCAGAAATGCTGCCCGGTCAGAATGGCTCCCCGGGAGGGCGTGCAACTGGGGGAGGAACAGAAGGCGTGACGGAAGCTCACCCCCTCCCGGGCCAGCCGATCGATGTGGGGCGTGCGCACCACGCGATCGCCGTTGAGACCGAAGTGATGCCACGACGCATCATCCGCGATGCAAAGAAGGATGCTGGGGCGGGTGTCCGCGGATTGTCGGGGCGCGGGCTGAATTTTTGGTGCTGCCGCGGCGGACCCCTTTGGAGTCAGCAAAACCAAAACGACCATCAGGGACAGCAGGGTGCGAAAAAAGAACATGGGCGGAAGCGGGGTGTACGGGGAGTGAGCCTGCGGGATGCAGACACCTTCGGGAAGCCTGATGCGCCAAGGTCTTGGACTGACTCGGAGCTTGGCGGAAGCGGGCGTGATCGTGAGGGTAGCCGCATGAGCAAAGCCCCCCTGTCGAAGTCAGCCTCCCGGGTCGCTGTACGCAAACCGGTCGGGAAATCCGAGAAACCGGCGGCAACGAAAACCAAGCCGCCAGCGAAGACGCCTCCCGCCAAGGCGGGGGAACATGTCCAGTATCATAAGGACGGCAGCCTCTGGGCGCGTGGACCACTCTCCGGGGGATTGCCGCACGGCTTCTGGGAGTGGTTTCGTAAAGACGGGACCAAGCTGCGTTCCGGCAGTTTCGACAAGGGGCTGCAGACCGGGGACTGGACCACCTACGACAAGGATGGGGAGGTTTACAAGGTGACGCCCATGGGAACAAAAGCGAAGGCGAGCCCCAAGGCCGAGCGTCAGTCCACCCCCAAGTCAGCGAAGAAGACGGCCGCGAAGAAAGTTGTCCGGAAGTAAGGTCGCGGGTGCCGTTCTGTCGGGGAACGGCACCCGCGTGGTGGGGCAGGCCGGGGACCCGGTAGGATCAGTGGCCGTTCGCTTCGACGAAGGACCTGGCCTTGGCGACGAAGTCGTCGGGATTGCGGGCGAAGTCGGGGCTGTCCGTCTCGATGGCGAGCACCCCGGGCCAGCTGGTGCGCTTGAGTTCGGCGAGCAGGGTGTCGAGCTTGCCCTGTCCTTCACCGATGTTCGTATCGAAAGAGACGTCCTCGCCGGCGGTCTTTTCGACGCGCTTGTCCTTGAGGTGGATGTCGTAAACCCGGCCATCGTACTCCTTGAACACCTTGGTGGGGTCCATGCCGGTGGAGGTGATCCAGCCGGCATCCATGCAGACCCCGATGCGCGGATCCCGGTGCTTGATGAGGGCGCGGACCACGGCCGGGTTGCCGTAGAGGGAGCGGATGCCGTGGTTGTGGATGGCGATCCGGATGTCGTACTCCTTCACCAGTTCCTCAAGATTATCGAAGATCTTGTAGTCGTTGGGCTCGACGACGATGACCTTGATGCCGAGGAGTTTGGCAAACTCGAACAGTTTCCGGTTGTCCTCCTTGTCGAGGGAGGTGCCGGCCACGCCGAAGGTGTAGACCTTGAGACCCGCGGCATCGAGAATCGCCTTCTTGCGCTTGGTCTCCTCGATCGGGGCTTTGGGATCCATGTGGTTCCCAATCATCTGGAGATTCTTGATGCCGTGCTTCTTCGCGAACTCCACCACCTGATCGAACTTCAGATTGCGGAGCGTCCACGTCTGGATGCCGAGTTGCTGGGTCAGATCCGCCGCAGAGGCGGAAAGGGCGAGCCCGAGGGCCGCGATGGCAGCCAGGGCTGGGACAAAACGTTTGATCATGAGGCAATGGGGGCGTTTGGGGTGACGGTTGGGTAACGGGACGGAATTAAGACCAGCGCTCCGACCGTGGGCAAGCCGACGCTCGTCAGGGAACCAGCACGGTCGCAGAATTCGCCCCCGTGGATCCGAGATTTCTTCCTGCGCCAGACCGGAGTCGGCGTGCCGCCGGGGGGCGGGGTGCCGCTTCGCATGGACTGGCCCGGGTGCTCTCCAAATTGGGCTATTGCTCACGCGCGGAGGCGTTCCGGCTGATCGAGGCGGGTCGAGTCACGCTTAACGGCCGGGAGTGCCGGAATCCGGAGCAGCGCACGGATGCGGCCAGGGACCGGATCGCGGTGGATGGCCGGTGGGTGGAGGCATCGGCGCATGTTTATCTGGCGCTGAACAAACCGCGCGGCCTGGTCACGACGACAAAGGATGAGCGGGGTCGGCCCACGGTATTTGATTGCCTGCGCGATGCCGGACTTCCGGCGCATGTGTCGCCGGTGGGCCGACTCGATCAGGCCAGCGAGGGGTTGCTGCTCTTTTCCAACGACACGGCCTGGGCGGCGCGACTGACGGATCCGGCGGTGGGTCTTGAGAAGACCTACCACGTTCAGGTGGATCGCGTTCTTGACGATAGGGTTTGCGAGGCCCTGCGGGTCGGCGTGGAGGAGTCGGGGGAAAAATTGGCGGCTTGCCGGGTTTCAGTGCTGCGGGCTGGAGAGAGGAACTCGTGGCTCGAGGTGGTGCTGGATGAGGGGCGAAATCGGCACATTCGGCGCTTGTGCGAGGCCTTTGGGCTCGAAGTGCTGAGGTTGGTGCGCGTTCGCATCGGGGGTTTGGAACTGGGTTCACTGGCCAAGGGCTCGTTCCGGCACCTGACACGGTCGGAGGTGGGGGTGTTGTCCGGGCTGGGGGGTGAGCTTGAGGGGAGGGCTTGGAATGTTTGATTTCGACAAAAAGCTGGTGGGGAGAGGTTTGGCGGTGTAGAGAAGGATCGTGCGAACGGCCAAAAAAAGTTTTGACACACGCACGGTCGTCTGTAACCGTTCGCAGCACACACGGAAACACCAGCAGCAACACAAATGAGAACACAACTCATCCTCACGACAGCAGCCATCGGCATGGCCGGCTCTCTCGGGGCCTTCGCCCAAGTCTACTCGGTCAATGCCGTCGGTTACATCAACCTCACCATTCCTGCCAAGGGATACCTCTTGGCTGCGAATCAGCTGAACAGCGGTGGCAACACCCTGAAGGAAGTCCTTCCGTCGGTTGCGGATGGTACGATTGTTTTCAAGTACACTCAGGCCGGTGGCTTTGCCGCTGTTGGTTTCGAGTTCGGTGAATGGGCCAACCCGGCTGCCAAGATCGCTCCCGGTGAAGGTTTCTTCATCCAGAACAACGGCGCGGCCGCTCAGACGGTCACGTTTGTTGGCGAAGTTCCCCAGGGCACGCTGAAGACGGCGCTGGCCAAGGGTTTGAACCTGGTGAGCTCGCAGGTTCCGCAGGCTGGCAAGTTGGTTGCCGACCTCAAGTTCCCGGCTGCTGACGGCGATGTCGTCTATCAGTACGACACGGCGACGCAGAAGTACAAGGCCCCGAACGGCTACGAATTCGGTGAATTTGCCGGTGGCGACCCCACCATCGCGGTGGGCGAAGGCTTCTTCGTCTCCAAGAGCGCTGCTGGTAGCTGGGATCGCACGTTCAGTGTGAACTGAAGCTGCTTCGCTGCTTGACTTCAGAATCTTAACCACGACTAAATAATCGCTGAAATGAAACACTGCCTCGTTACCTTGGCTGCGTTGTTGGTGGCTGCCTCTTCGTTCGCGCAGGGCACCGTCAACTTCAATAACCGCATCACTGGCTCGGTGGACGCTCGCGTTCTCTACGCCAATGCTGGGTCCCCGATTCCTGCTGACGGCTCGTACGTTGCTCAGCTGTATGCTGCTGCTCCTGGTGGAACTCTGGCCGCTGTTGGCGCCCCGATTCCCTTCCGCAGCACGCCTGACGCTGGCAAGGGCTACCTGAATGTCACTGGTGTTGACACCACGCGCACCATCCCGGGCGTTGCCGAGAGCGGCACGGCTCAGGTCAAGGTTGTTGCTTGGGCGTCCTCGCTCGGTGCGACCTACGAGGCCGCTGTCGCTCGGGGTCTGGGCGGCGTTGGTGAATCTGCCGTTCTGCCCTCGGTTGCCACCGGTGGTGGTCTCGCCACCCCTGGCGCACTGGTTGGTCTCCAGGGTTTCACGATCTCCACGATCGTTCCTGAGCCGTCCATCGCGGCCCTCGGTCTTCTCGGTGCGGGTCTGCTGCTGATCCGCCGCAAGAAGTAATGTGTTGCTGATGTGTAGGATCAAGGCCGCCCGTAAGGGCGGCCTTTTTGCTTTTGGAAGCACGGATTTGAGTTGTTGGAGTCATTGGAATGCCACGGATGCGAAGGTAGCCGTTGACTTGCCCAGTCGGGTGAATGTCTGATGTATGCCGCCATGGAGCCTCTCCTGGAATTTCCTCATCACGTCGTTCTCACCCTGGGTGTGATGGCAGTGGCGATGGGGGTGGTTCCACTGACGCTGGCGGCGCTTTGGGCGCGTTTCTTTTCCCCGAAGAAGGAGGGACCTGAGAAGAACGCGAATTACGAATGCGGGTTGGCGACGGGCGGGGATCCGGGGGGGTACCAGAGCGTTGATTATTACCTCTACGCGATTGTCTTCCTGGTCTTCGACGTGGAGAGCGTGTTTTTGATTCCGTTTGCGACGGCTTATTCCGGGCTCTCGGTGGGTGCCTTGCTGGCGATGGCGGCGTTTCTCTTGTTGCTGGCCGAGGGTTTGGTCTGGGCCTGGTTGAAGGGATTGTTGAGCTGGCATTGACCGCTTTGATCCATGGTTGAATTTGCTCAAGCATGAATTCCACTCCCACGCCGCAGTCACCGCTTCCCAGAGCCCAGGGAGTGATCGTCACCTCCCTGCAGGAGATCTACAACTGGGGCCGGAAAAACTCCGTCTGGCCGCTTCAATTCGGTCTCGCCTGCTGTGCCATTGAGATGATTGCCAGCACCATGGCGCGCTTTGACATGGCGCGGTTTGGTTCCGAGGTTTTTCGTCCGTCACCCCGTCAGGCGGACCTGATGATTGTGTCGGGCACGGTGACCAAGAAGATGGTTCCGCAGATCGTGCGTTTGTATAACCAGATGGCTGAGCCGAAATATGTGATCGCCATGGGGGCGTGCGCGATTTCAGGCGGGCCGTTCAAGCAGGGTTACAACGTGCTCAAGGGCATTGACCGGTTTATTCCGGTCGACGTGCACATCCCTGGTTGTCCCCCGCGTCCCGAAGCTCTTTTGCATGCGTTGATGACGCTGCAGCAGAAGATCGGGAATCAGTCGCTGACGGGAGTGGACCGCCCACGTCATACGCGTCCGGAGGCCCCGAGTGAGTTTCCGATTCCGCAGCATGGGACGCATGACCTCATCCCCCCCCGCAATCCCGCGGTATGGGCGCCCCCGGTGAACACCCGGGCGCTGACCGCCCCGTGAGGCCGAGCCGAGTCTTGAGATTCAACATCCGCCCGATCGACAACCGACGACCGACACCGTGGAGACGCCGCAACAGATTCGAGATCGATTGGTCCAGTCCGTGACGGGTGCCGGGGTGGAAGTTGTGGCCAATCCGGCTCCTGGAGGGGTTCCGAGCCTGCGTGTGGACCGGGGGTCCATGCGTCAGGTGGCGGAGTTCCTGAGGGATGACGAGGGGCTTCGCTTGGACTTTTGTTCGAACGTGACTGGGATCGACTGGCCGGAGCGGACGGAGAAGGTGAAGGTGAAGCGCTTGGTGGGGACGGAGGAGAAGGAAGTGGAGGAGCAGCGGAAGATTCCGGGCTGTCTGGAGGTTGTTTATCATTTGTATTCGATGGCCCGAAAGCATGGGCCGGTGACGATTCGGGTTCGGACGGGAGATCGTGGGGAGGATGTTTTGGTGCCCTCCCTGACTCCGGTCTGGCGTTCCTGTGAACTGCAGGAGCGGGAGGTCTACGATCTTTTTGGCATCCGGTTTGACGGCCATCCTGACTTGCGTCGGTTGTTGATGTGGGAGGGTTTTGTGGATCATCCCATGCGCAAGGATTACGTGGAGCCGGACGACTACGAGTACGAGCCGACGCCGCATGACGCGGTGCTGGAACGGGCCCGGGCCCGGGCGAAGTCGACCGAGGCAGGTTGAGCGGTGAAGACACCATGGCGATGAACGAACAGTGGGTGGAGACGGCGGGAATGGGGCAAGGTTCCGGCACGTATGCCCTGCTGCCTTCCGAGGATGCCGAGGACGGGGGCTCCCTGCTGGAGATCTCGATGGGGCCGCAGCATCCCTCGACGCACGGGGTGTTCCGGATGGATGTGGTGTTGGACGGCGAGACGGTGGTGAAGCTGAAGCCGGTGTTCGGGTATCTGCACCGCAATCACGAGAAGATCGCCGAGAACACCTCGTACCTGGGGTCGATGCCGTACACCGACCGGTTGGATTATTTTTGTTCGCTGACCAACAACTGGGCGTATGCGCTGTCGGTGGAGCGATTGGCCGGGATTTCGGTTCCCGAGCGTGCGGAGTACTTGCGGGTCATCCTGTCCGAGTTGACCCGTCTCCAGAATCACACCTGTTTGGCGGGATTTTTGGCGCAGGACATGGGTGCCTCCGGAACGCCGCTGATGTACGGGTTCCGGGAGCGGGAAAAAATTCTCGATCTGTTCGAATCCCTGACCGGCGCGCGCATGATGTGCAACTACATGCGTTTCGGTGGATGTCGGTGTGATGTGCCGGCCGGCTGGATGGAGGCGGCGCGGAAGGTGGTGGACGATTTTCCGAGGTTCCTGGAGGAGTTCGAGAATCTGTTGTCGACGAATGAGATTCTCATGTCGCGGACCCAGGGGGTGGGGGTGTTGAAGCCCGATCTGGCGGTGTCGGCGGGCATCACCGGGCCGGTGCTGCGGGCGGCGGGGGTGGATTACGATGTCCGGAAGGTGGACGGGTATGGGTTTTATCCGCGATTTGATTTCCGGGTGCCGCTGGGGGATCACGGGGACACGTACGACCGGTACATGATGCGGATTCTCGAGATGCATGAGTCTCTGAAGATCCTTAGGCAGGCTTTGGATACCATTCCGGAGGGGCCGGTGATGGATCCGAAGGCGAAGCTGCGGGGATTCCGGCCGAAGGCTGGGGAGGCTTACGGGCGGATCGAGGCGCCGAAGGGTGAGCTGGGGTTTTATCTCATCAGCGATGGTTCCCCGAACCCGTATCGCTATCGGATTCGCCCTCCGAGTTTGATCAATCTGACGGTGCTGGAGGATCTTTGCCTGGGTCACAATGTGGCGGACACGGTGATCATTCTGGGGAGCATCGACATTGTGCTGGGCGAGGTGGATCGCTGAGGGCGGGTTGGAGAAGAAGTCGCCGCAACATTCCATTTCATTCTCATTCACCCGAACATGCTAGGCCTGGGAATCATCAAGGGATTGGCGGAGACCGGACGAAATTTCGTCGGGTCCTATTTCCATGAGGACCGCCTGACGACGGTGGAGTATCCGGAGCAGCGGGTGGCGCCGAAGGAGAACACGCGCCAGTTTCCGTTTCTGGTGTTCGATGGGGATGACCCGCATGCGGGGCTGAGGTGTGTGGCCTGCCAGATTTGCGAGAAGGAGTGTCCGCCGCAGTGCATTTACATTGAGAAGAGCCGGGACAAGAAGCCCGATCACCTGGGTAAACCGCAGTTTCATCCCGCGGTCTTCGACATTGATATCTCGGTCTGCATGAGTTGCCAGATCTGCACGGAGGTCTGTCCCTTTGACGCCATCAAGATGGATACCGAGTTCGAGTTGAGCACCTCGGACCGGTTCGAGGGGCTGCTGATGCACAAGGACAAGCTGGCGCGCCCGAATTCCCATTTCCTGGCGGTGCATCCCGGGGAGGCGACTTCGATTGATGCCCGGCGGGCCGAGGAACGGCAGCGGGCGGAGGCGAAAGCCAAGGCGGACGCCGAGGCGAAGGCGAAGGCTGAGGCGGAAGCCAAGGCGAAGGCCGCTGCTGCTGCTGCGGCGGCCGCTCCGGAGGCGGGAGGCCCGGCCTCCTAGAAATTCTGCTTCTCCCGGAGGGTCGGAGGCCTTGAAATCGGGCCTCACCATTCCGGTCAGGGGATCATGGTTCAGGCCATCGACCAACTATTCGTCAATTTGCTGCATGCGGTGCTCGGCCATGTTCCCGAGATCGCCAGGCCTGCGGTGGCGTTGGTGGCTTCGTTGAGCGCGATTCTGTCGGTGTTCGGCCTGTTGTTTGGTCTCACGACCGTGTGCGAGCGGAAGGCCATTGCGCGGATGCAGAACCGGCTGGGGCCGAATCGGGTGGGGCCGTATGGGTTTCTTCAGTTCGTGGCGGACGGGATCAAGTCGCTGACCAAGGAGGACATCGTGCCGCGGACGGCGGACCGGGTGGTGCATTTCATTGCGCCGCTGGCCCTGCTGGTTCCGGTGGTGCTGACGTATCTCGTCCTGCCGTTTGGTCGGAACATGGTGATTCTGAATCTCGATGCGGGACTGCTGTTTTTCTTTGCGGCGGGGGCTTCGACGGAGTTGGCGGTGTTCATGGCGGGCTGGTCGAGCCGGAACAAGTATTCGCTGCTTGGGGCGATGCGGGCGATTGCCCAGATGCTGAGTTACGAGCTTCCCTTCATCCTGTCGACGATCGGTGTGGTGATGGTGACCGGGTCGTTGTCGACGGTGAAGATCGTCGAGGCGCAGGCTGTGCCGGAGGGTGGCTGGCTGGCGCAGTGGAATGTGTTCACGCCCTGGGGGATTGCGGCGTTTCTGTTGTTCCTGATTTCGTCCTTTGCGGAGGCCAACCGTTCTCCGTTTGATCTGCCTGAGGGGGAGTCGGAGATCGTGGCCGGGTACTTCATCGAATATTCCGGGTTCAAGTTCGCCCTCTTTTTCATGGCGGAATACCTGGGGATGTTCTCGAGCAGCGCGCTGGCGGTGACCCTGTTTCTGGGGGGGTGGAATGCGCCGGTTTCCTTTCTTTCGTGGATTCCCTCGTGGGTCTGGTTTTTCGGCAAGATGATGACGTTGATCGCGTTGTTCATCTGGGTGCGGGGGACGACGCCGCGGCTGCGCATGGATCAGCTGATGGATTTCGCGTGGAAGTTCATGCTGCCGCTGGCGTTGATTCTGGTGCCGGTGGTGGTGGTTTGGGACCGAGCGGGGCGCGGATGGCTTGGGTGGCTGCTTTGTGCGCCTCCCGTGATCGTGTCGTATGTCCTTCTGGGACGTGCGCTGGTGGGGCGGCGTCGGATCCGGCCGCGAACCTATCGATACGCCTCCAGCTGACGCATGAACCCCATGTTCCATCTTTTGGCGGCCATGACACTGGCGGGGGCGATCGCCGCGATGGCCCTGCGGAATCCGGTCCATTGCGCCTTGAGCCTGGTGGTGACCTTTGCGGGGCTGGCTGGGATTTACCTTGGGTTGGGGGCCCAGTTCCTTGGGCTGGCCCAGGTTCTGGTATACATCGGCGCGGTGGCGATCCTGCTGCTTTTTGTGCTGCTGGTGACCCGCAGTGGTGCGGCCGGGGAGCACGAGCGTGAACGCGGCGGGGAACACTCCTGGACGGCGTGGGGAGTGGCTCTGCTGGCGGGTGGATTGCTGACGGTGGCGGTTTGGACTGCGAAGGATCTGCCGCAGCGGGCGGCTTCCGAGTTGCGCACGGTGCGGCAGCTGGGGGAATCCCTGATGACCGACTTCGTTCTGCCGTTGCAGGTGGTGGGGGTGCTGCTGACTGCGGCGATGATCGGGGCGGCCATCATTGCCCTGAGGGAGCGGAAGCCGCGGGATGGTGTGGGCGGGGAGGTCCGCCGGTGAATCCGCTGGTTCCCCATCTGTTGTTGGCGGTGGCGCTTTTCGTGATCGGCATGGCCGGGGCGCTTTCGCGGCGGAACGCGATTCTCATACTGGTGGGGGTGGAGCTGATGCTGAACGCGGCGAACCTGAGTTTCGTGGCCTTTTGGCGGTATGGTCCCAAGGCCGACCCGGATGCCGGCATGATGTTTGCGCTGTTCTCCATTGCGGTGGCGGCCGCGGAGGCGGCTGTTGGGCTGGCCCTGGTCATTTCCCTGTTTCGGCACAAACGCACGACGTCGCTGGACGCCGCGGATGGATTAAAGGGCTGACGCGCATGGAAGCGATTGCCGCCAAGGTCTGGATGATCCCGCTGCTGCCGCTGCTGGCGGCCGGGATTTCGGCGTTGCTTCCCAGGACGGCGCGGCGCGTGTGTTCGGGCCTGGCGATTGGTTCGATGGCCCTGGCGCTGGTGATGTCGGTGGGTGCGTTTCTCGCGACGCTTTCCTGGCGTGGCGGAGGGCATCATGACGTCCGGTGGGTGCTGAACTTCGACTGGTTTCGCCTGGGGCAGGGGTCGGTGCAATTGGGTGTTCTCCTGGATCCGTTGGCGGCGGCGATGCTGGTGATGGTCAGTTTTGTCGGGCTTTTGATTTTCATCTTCAGCGTCGGGTACATGGCCCATGACGAGAACGCGGCCCGGTTCTTCTGTTTTTTGTCGTTGTTTGCGTCGGCGATGCTGGGCCTGACCATTTCCAACAGCCTGTTGCTCCTGTTCGGGTGCTGGGAGGCGATGGGCGTGGCTTCGTATCTCCTGATTGGATTCTGGTTCCACAAGCCGTCCGCGGCGGCGGCGGCGAAGAAGGCGTTCGTGGTGACGCGGATCGGAGACATCGGTCTGTTCCTTGGGCTGCTCTGGCTTTACGGCGAGGCGGGGTCGTTGCTCCTTTTCGACAATGGGAAAGGCTGTCTTGAGGCGGGGGCGATGGCACAGCTGACCACGACGATGGTGGGTGGATCCCTGACGGCGGCAGCGGGTATCGGACTGCTGCTGTTCTTCGGCGCGGTGGGCAAGTCGGGCCAGCTGCCGTTGCACGTGTGGCTGCCGGACGCGATGGAGGGGCCGACGCCGGTGAGTGCGTTGATCCATGCGGCGACGATGGTGGCGGCCGGTGTGTTTCTGGTGGCGCGGGTCTTTCCGCTGATGGCGGGTGGACTGGAGGTGCCGGTGGCGGCGGGGTCGAGTGGGGTCTTGCAGGTCATTGCGGCGGTGGGATCGGCGACGGCGGTTTTCGCGGCGTTGATCGCGGTGGCGCAGAACGACATCAAGCGGATCCTGGCCTACTCCACGGTATCGCAGCTCGGGTACATGTTTCTTGGGCTGGCGACGGGGGGCGTGGCGGTGGGCATGTTTCACCTCATCACGCATGCGTTTTTCAAGGCGTTGCTCTTCCTCGGATCGGGATCGGTGATCCACGGGTGCCAGGAGGAGCAGGACATTCGCCGCATGGGCGGTTTGCGGCGGTTGATGCCGGTGACCTTTTTGACTTATGCGGTGGGCATGATGGCCCTGTCGGGGGTGCCGTTGGTGTTTTCCGGGTTCTGGAGCAAGGACGAGATTCTGCATGCCGCCTGGCTCTGGCAGCCGAGCCGGTGGCCGTTCGTGCTGGGGGTTTTCGGGGCCTTTCTCACGGCGTTCTACATGACGCGCCAGGTGGCGGAGGTTTTCTTTGGGGAATACCGTGGGGCGGCTGCGGGGGTTGGCCACGGCGGGGCGCGCAAACACGATCACGATCACGATCACGATCACGATCACCACCCTGCCCATGGTGGCGGGGCGGTGCATGAGAGTCCGCGGGTGATGACCGTGCCCCTGATGTTGCTGGCGGTGTGCGCGGTGTTGCTGGGGGTGATTGGGACGCCGGCCTGGCCGTGGTTTGAGGCTTACCTTGCCGGTCATGAAGCGGTGTTTGATGTGAGCCGGTTCACGCATGCCATCCCGTTGATGACGCTGTCTGCGGTGGTGGTGGCTTTGGGCATGGGGTTGGGTTGGGCGCTGTATGGGCGAAGGCCGCGAAAGGAATCATTGGCTCCGGACGTATTGGCGTCCCGGTTTGGGGGCCTTTACCGGGCCTTGGGCAGGCGCCTGTACGTGGATGAAATCTATGAGGCCACGGTGGTGGCCGGGCATCGGATCGGGTCGGCGTTGGTGGATTGGGCGGATCGATTGGTGGTGGGTGGGTTGGTGACGGCGGTGGGGGCGATCACCCAGGCCCTGGCCTTCGTCCTGCGCTGGGTGGATGAGCTTTTTGTGAACGCGGGTTTTGATGCCGGCTGTGCGACCACGGGGTGGGTGGGGCGCGGGTTTTCACGGTTCCAGAACGGTCGTGGCCAGCGCTATTTGATGGGCATGGTGTTGGGCACGGTGGTCCTGGCCGGGGTGGTGATTTGGGGGATGAACAACGGATGAACCTGCCGCTCCTGAGTCTGCTCATCCTGGTTCCCTTTGCCGCCGGACTGGCGGTATTGGCGATGGGGCGTGCTGCCGGGCGGATGGCCCGGAGGGCGGCGCTTGTCGGGCATGCCGTCGTGCTGCTGTTGACCCTGACGGTGCTGGTGCGCTTTGACACGGCGCAGGCCGGGTTGCAGATGGTCGAGAAGCATCCCTGGATTCCGTCGTTGGGCGTGGATTATTTCCTGGGGGTGGATGGACTTGGGCTGGTGTGCGTGTTGCTGGCGTCGACGGTTCCCCTGTTGGCGTTTGGGTTTTCGGGGCGTGTGTCGGCCGGGCGGGAGAACCTGTATCATGCGCTGCTGTTGTTTTTGCAGGCTGGATTGTTTGGGACCTTCACGGCCCTGAATTTCTTCCATTGGTTTCTGTTCTGGGAGATTGGGTTGGTTCCCGCGTACCTGTTGGTCCGCCTTTTTGGCGGGCCGAAGGCGGGGCCGGCGTCCTTTCAGTTCTTTGTCTACACCATGGTGGGGAGTGTCTCGCTGCTGCTTGGGTTTCTGGCGTTGCGTGCGGCGGGGGGAAGTTTTGATTTCGTGGAACTGGCGGAATTCGGCCGGTCGGGCCGGTTGGCGGCGGCGTTGACGGAGAAGCTGCCGTGGTCGGGCGTGTTTCCTTCGGGCGAGGCGCTGGCGGTGGTGGTGTTTCTGGGGGTGCTGCTGGGGTTTGCGGTGAAGGTGCCCTTGTGGCCCTTTCACACGTGGCTGCCGGATACGTACACGGAGGCTCCTTCGCCGGTGACCATGGTACTGACGGGGGTGATGTCGAAGATGGGGGTGTATGGGCTCCTGCGCATTGCCTTGCCGATTTTCCCGGACCAGTTCCGGGCCTGCCAGGGGGTGTTGGTCTTGCTGGCGCTGGTGACGGTGGTGCTCCCGACCTTTTCGGCCTTTGCGCAGACGGACCTGAAGCGGGTTCTGGCCTATTCGTCCATCAACCATCTTGGGTACTGCCTGTTGGCGCTGTTTGTCCTGACGCCCGGTGGGCGAGGGGTGGCGTGGGTGGATGGGGCGGCGGCGCCGGCCTTGAATGGGGTCATTCTCCAGATGCTGAATCATGGTCTGACTGCGGCGACCTTGTTCGGGTGTGTGGAGCTGCTGGAAGGCCGGTTGGATGGGGGGCGCATTCTTGGCCGGTTTGGGGGGCTTCGCCGGGTGGTTCCGGTTTACTGCGGCCTGATGGGGATCAGCGTGTTCGCCTCGGTGGGGTTGCCTGGATTGAACGGTTTCATCGGTGAGTTCCTGATCTTCAAGGGCGTGTTTGCCTCCTCGCCCTGGGTGGCTGCGGTGGCGTCGGTGGGATTGCTGGCGACCGGGGTGTTTTTGCTAACGCTGATGCAGAAGCTGTTTCACGGGCCGCTGGAGACCGGCGGGGTGACTGTTCCCGACCTGAGCTTGAGGGAACGGTGGCTGGTGGGGGTGCCGGTGGCCCTGATGTTCGTGCTGGGCGTTTATCCGGATCTGGTCTTGCGCCTGACCAATCCCACGGTTCTGCGACTGGCGGGGGTTCCCTGACGACCATGCTGTTCGCCTTCACCATTTTCGTGTCGCTGGCTGGTGCCGCGGGAGCCTTTCTGGCGGGGCGGGGGCGGCCGGGTTTGGCGCGTGGCATTGCGATGGCCAGTGCCGTGGCGGGATTGGTGGCGGCGATTGGGGGGGCGTTCCAGTTGGGAGCTCCGAAGGAGTTGGTGACCCAGTTTCGCGTTCCCTGGGTGCCGTCGCTGGGCATTGAATTTCATCTGGCGGCGGATGGCATCAGTTCGGTGCTGGTGCTTTTGACCGGGATTGCGGCGGTGGGCGGGCTGTTGTTCTCATGGAACATCGAGCGTCGTGCGAATGAGTTTTTCGCGCTTTATCTCATGCTCATTGCCGGGGTTTACGGCGTGTTCCTGAGCTTCGACCTTTTCCAATTCTTCGCCTTCTACGAGTTGGCGATCGTGCCGAAGTACTTCCTCATCGCGATCTGGGGTTCGACACGGCGCGAGTATGGGGCCATGAAACTGGCGCTCTATTCCTTCATCGGGAGCGCCATGGTGCTGGTGGGGGTTCTGGCGATTTACGCGGTGTCCGGAACCGGGTCGTTTGATCTCGTCCGGCTGGCCTCGGCGAATCTGCCCCTGGCGTTTCAGGCCTGGGCGTTTCCGTTGGTGTTCGTGGGGTTTGCGATTCTGGCGGGTCTTTGGCCGTTTCACACCTGGGCGCCGACGGGCCATGTGGCGGCGCCGACCGCGGCATCGATGTTATTGGCGGGGGTGGTGATGAAGCTGGGGGCGTACGGGGCGTTGCGGGTGGGCCTGATGATTTTGCCGGAGGGGGCGAAGATGTGGGGCCCGGCGGTGGCGGTTTTGGCGGTGACGGGGATTGTTTATGCGGCGCTGGTGGCGTTGGTGCAGCAGGACTTCAAGTTCGTGATCGGCTATTCGAGCGTCAGCCACATGGGTTTTGTGCTGCTGGGGTTGGCGGCGGCGAATGCGCGGGGTTTGGCGGGGTCGGTGCTGCAGATGTTTTCGCACGGGGTGATTGCGGGGCTGCTGTTCGGGGTGGTGGGGAGGATGGTGTATGACCGGACCCACACCCGGGAGTTGTCGTTGCTGGAGGGCCTGGGATTGGCGCGGGCGCTGCCGTTTGCGGCGGGCACCTTCACGCTGGCGAGTGTGGCCTCGATGGGGTTGCCTGGATTCAGCGGGTTTGTGGCCGAGATGCAGGTGCTGGCGGGTGCCTGGCAGAGTTTTCCGGTGGCGGCGCTGTTTGCGGGATTGGGGGTTGTGCTTTCCGTGGCGTTCACCCTCCGGGTGTTGCAGCGGGCGTTTCTTCCGGATCGCGCGGCGGTGTCGGTGGCGGGGGCCGGTAGCATGGATCATCCGGAGCCCATTTCGCTGCCTGAGAAGCTGGGGGCGTTCCTGTTGTTGGGCATGAGCCTGGCGGTGGGGCTTTCTCCGGGATTCCTGCTGGGCCCGATTGAAGCGGCTTTGGCATCCCCGCTGTTTGCGGGATTGAGAAGGGTGATGGGATGGCCGTGAACTACGCCGAACTCCTGTGGCTTGCGTCCGCCGAGGTGCTGGTGGTGATCACGGCCCTGACGGTGCTGGGGGTTGATCTGAAGCTTCGCACTTCGATGTCGCTGGAGGGCCGGCGGTCGGTGGCGCTGGGGCTGGGGGCGCTGGGGTGTTTGGTGGGGATGGTGTGGCTTCTGGGCATGGCTCCGAACGGCACGGCGCCGGGAGGGATGCTGGCCAGCGATCCGCTGACCCGGTTGGTGAAGGTGATCCTGCTGGGATTGACGGCGTCGACGTTGGGGCTGTCGGTGCGGTCGACGTTCACACCGCATGTGGGGGAGTATGTGGCGGTGGTGTTGCTGGGTGGGGTGGGGATGATGTTGATCGCGGGGTCGGAGAACGTGTTGATGATGTTTCTGGCCCTGGAGTTGGCGAGCCTGTCGCTTTACATCCTGGCCGGGTTTGCGAAGCGGGATCCCCGGAGCATGGAGGCGGCGCTGAAGTATTTCCTGTTCGGCGGGATGGCGGCGGCCTTTTTGCTGTTCGGCTTGAGCCTGGTGTACGGGGTGACGGGGGCGATTGAGTTCCGGCGCATTGCGGCGGCGCTGGCGGGCCAGCCGGTCACACCGCTTTTGCTGGCGGGCCTGGTGATGGTGTTGGTTGGGCTGGGGTTCAAGGTGGCGGCGGTGCCGTTTCATTTCTGGGCCCCGGACGCCTATGAGGGGGCGCCCACGCCGGCGGCGGGGTTTATTGCGGCGGGATCGAAGGTGGCGTCGTTCTTCATTGTGGCGAAGTTCGCTTTGGTGGCGTTTGCCTCGGTGGGTGGTTCGGCCAACTGGGATGCTTTTGCGCCGGGGCTGAAGCCGCTGGTGGCGTTGGTGGCGGCGGCCTCGATGGTGGTGGGGAATTTCGCGGCCCTGGCGCAGACCAACGTGAAGCGGTTGCTGGCTTATTCCGCGGTGGCGCATGCCGGTTACACGCTGGTGGCGGTGGTGGCTGGAGGCAACGAGAGCCTGGCCTCGACGACTTTTTATGCGGCCACCTATGCCGTCACGGCGGTGGGCGCCTTCGGCGTGATCGGCCTGGTGGAGCTCGCGACCGGCGGATCGGATTTCCGGCATTTTGCCGGGCTGTCGAAGCGGTCTCCGGCGCTGGCGATCGGGCTGGGTGTGTTCGTGCTTTCGCTGGCAGGAATTCCGCCGCTGGCCGGATTCTTCTCCAAGTTTTATGTGTTTGCAGGGGCGATGAAGGTGGCTGCCGCGGGGGGCCAGCCGGGGCTTTTGTGGCTGGTGGGATTGGGGGCCGCGACGACCTGTATCTCGTTTTACTATTACCTCCGCATTCTCAAGGCGGTGTTTGTGGAGGAACCCTCCGGACCGTCACCGCGTTCGGTGGCTGGCGGGGTGGAATCCTGGACGGTGATGGTGTCGGCGGTGGTGGTGGTGGTGGTCGGCTGCCTGCCGGCGCTGTTGCTGGGGCCGCTGCGGGGCGCGTTGGCGGCGGCAGGGTTTTAGTGGGCGATGCAGTAAAGGAACTGCTCGCCCCGGAGATAGAGTTCGCGGTCGATGACGGCCGGGGTTGCGCTGAAGGAATCCTCGAGGCGGTTCACGGCGAGGGTGTCGTTTTTCCGATCGTGGGCGAGCACCTGGGTGGTGCCGTCGCGGGCGGTGATGTAGAGGCGGCCGGCGGCGGCCACGGGGGAGGCGAAGAGATAATCCCGGATCCCTTCGAGCCGAAGCGGTTCGCCCCGCGGCTGGCCTGTGCGGGGATCCAGCCGGGAGAGCACGTTCTGGTTGTGTCGGAGGAAATAGAGGGTGTCGTCGTAGAGCAGCGGGGAGGAGACGTAGGGGGTGAGCCGCCGCAGTTTCCAGGCGACGTGGTCGGTGCCCGTGACGTCGCCTTTCGCGCCTTCGATCCGGATGGCGACCATTGATTGTGAGTAGTAGCTGTTGCCGGCGATGAGGATGCCGTCGGCGTGGACGGGGGAAGAGACGACGTTGTCGGTGAGACCGGCGCAGTTCCAGAGTTCCCTGCCGGTCTCCGGGTCGTAGGAGCGGATGCGTTGGGTGGCGCTGACAACGATTTGGGTGGAGCCGCCGTGGACGACGACGAGGGGGGTGGACCAGGAGGTTTTTTCGTCGCGGCGCACCTTCCAGCGTTGGGCTCCGGTCCGGCGGTCGAAGGCGTGGAGGAAGGAGTCTCCTTCGTGATCCCAATTGACGAGGAGGAGGTCTCCGCAGAGCACGGGGGAGCTGCCTTCGCCGTGGGCGTGAAGCGTGTTCATGCGGCCGAGGTCCTTTTCCCAGACCGATTTCCCCTGCAAATCGAGGGCATGGAGACCGCGGGAGCCGAGGAACACGTAGATTCGTTCTCCATCGGTGGTGGGTGAGTTGGAGGCGAGGCTGCCAGTTTCATGACCGCCTTCGTGCGGGAATTCCTCGCGCAGGGTTTTCTGCCAGGCCACGTGGCCGTCCTTGCGATCGATGGCCAGGACGATGAATTGATGCAGGTGGGTGACGGGAACGTTGTCGTGGGTGCCCGGGGCGCGGTCGTAGACGGGTTTTCGGGCGGGGCCGACGGGCACGGCGGCGGTGATGAAGACGTGGTTGCCGAGGACGATGGGGGAGGCGTGGGCTTTTCCCGGGAGGGGGATTTTCCAGCGGACGTGGTTGGTTTCACTCCAGGTGGTGGGGGGATCGGCGAAGGGGGCGAGGCCGTTGCCCAGGGGGCCGCGCCATTGGAACCAGGATCGGAGGAGGGGATCGGCGGGGGGAGCGTTGGTTGCCGATGCGGGATTTACCTTCGGGTCGGAATCCGCGAAGGCGCTGAAGAGGAGGGTTCCGAGGCCAAGCCTCAGGATCATGGCGAGCGCGCGGGAAAGGGGGGCTTGGGGCATGGGCGTGGGGGATACAATGGAGCGGGAATGGATTGTGGAAAGGGGCAAGAACGCGTGGGCGGGCACGGCGTGGGGGTGACCATTGTTGGTTGGAGGAGCGTGCGGGTGGTGGGAGGTGAGGTCGGGCGTCGGGCGAGGTTCGGAGGGTGATGAAAAGCGGCAGAGGGCTGCCGCAGTCCCAAAGAAGGAAAGCGGCAGGGGGCTGCCGCAGTCTCATAAAAAAGGAAAAGGCCGGACAGTTGCCTGTCCGGCCTTTGTGCTGGGGAGTGGAAGGCCTCAAGGCCTCCGCTCCGGTGTTATCCGATTACTGCCGAACCCGGTAGTAGGCGTTGCCCGCGCCGAGCGGGAGGACGGTCGGATTGGCGGAGCCCACCGGAGTCCAGACGGCGCCGGCGCCGAGGGTGGGGGAGGATTCGAGTGTGCCGCCGACAGGCGACCACTGGATGGTGATGCCGGTGGCGGTGCGGGCGAAGGTGGCGACGATGGGAGGTGTCGCGCCGGGGAGGGCG
>CAYZAE010000059.1:0-10952 GCA_964476125.1 uncultured Verrucomicrobiota bacterium
GTGCGGCAGCCCTCTTCCGCTTTTCATCCCGCCCGACGTCCACCCCCCCCCCCGCCGTCCGGGAACCGCGCACAGAGGGACAGGTCTTCTTGCTGGGGCACAAGAATCGACAGCCTCCGTCCGGTTCTCCGGATCCTCGACCAAGGGACAGACTCTTTAGCTCCCGCCCCCCCGCGACGGGGGACAGGTCTCTGTGGGAATGCCGCCGGACCGTGACGGGAAAGCGGCAGAGGGCTGCCGCACTCCATAACGGACGCCGCTGGCGGGACCTAGAAGGCGGCGATGTTTACCCGGAAATGAAGGCCGAGATCCTGGGCGTTGTCATCGTCAGGCACCTCGATGTGCCGTAACGGATGACCCCAATAGAGTTCGGCAGAAACATGTCGGCACGGCGTTGCCAACAGACCGATGCCCACGCTCGAAATCGTGGTTGGCTCAGGCGAGTCATCCACGTTCCAAGCCCCACCCGCGTCGAAGAAGGGCGCCAAATGGACGATCCCCGCCCCAGCTCGATCGAAGAGGACCGGAATGCGGAACTCGACGGACGAAGAGATCCCGACGTCGCGGACCAGCGAGTTCTCGCGATAACCGCGGACGGTTTCCATCCCACCGACACTGATCTGTTCCAGCGCCAGCAAGGATTCGGAAGCCCACTGCCCCGCCACCCGTAGGACGAGCAGGTTCTGGGTCCCGAACAGGCGACGGACATACTGGCCCTGGCCGAGCCACGAAAAATAGCGCGCGTTGGGTTCGCCCGGAACATTGCTGTCGGTGGCGTCGATGACGTCCAAACCCAGGTTGAAGGTCGAACGTAACCCCAGCACGTAGCTCTGCTGACGCTGGGTCCATTCCTGGGTCAAGCGGAGCACGGACACCACCATGCGCCCGTCCACCGCGCCGGGGGACAGATTGAAATCCTCGCCGAGCAGCGTGGTTTCATTGCGCCGGTGATCGAATCCGATCGATACCGCCGCTTCCTGATTCGAAGTCTGGAAGAACGGCTGGCGCAGGGTCACCCCGTAGCCCGTGGTGACGCTCTCCACGTCGAGCGGCATGAACGTCTCCTCGACGAGACTGGTGTTCAACCGGCTGCCACGCAGGCCGATCGTGGTGTCGTAACGACTGATGGGAAGCAGGTAGCTGGCTTCGAGGTTGTCCGCGCCCGACCACACCGGACCGTCCGACCCGGCCTGGGCCACGCCGTAGCGCACATCCAGCACGTCGCTGTGCCCGGTGACATTCATGTCCGAGGCCAGGAGCCAGATCTCCTCGGCTCCCACGCTCGGAGGACGCTGGTTATCGACCTGCACGCCGACGCGGAACGGCTGTTTGTCGCGCACGTCGACATCGAGAATCCCCTCGCCCGGCACCGCCCCCGGCTTCAGTTCGGCGGTCACCCGTTCAACATTCGGATTCTGCCGGAGCTTCTGCAGGCCGTCGCGGACCTCGTCGAGATTAAGGGGCGTTGAGGCCGACCGCCGGATCCGGCCCAAGACGTAGCCATCCCTCAGCCAGCGGTTCCCCCGCAGTTCAACACCCGTGAGACTGCCCTCCACGATCCGCATCAGCACCACGCCCCCCGAGGGATCCTGGTCGGGGATCACGGCGCCCGAATTCACGAACCCGCGTTCGACGTAGAAGACCGTCACCGCCCGCCGCGCCTCCTCGAGTTCGCCCGCAGTCAGCTTGCGGTTCGTGAATGGCTTGGTGACCTCGGCGAGTTCCGACGACGAGAAAACGGTGTTCCCCTCGAAGCGAAACTCACGCACCTGGATGCCCAGATCGACGGGAAGCGAGGCGCCCTTCTCGGAGCCTGAGGGGGGCGGGGGAAGGACCTGGGACAACCCCGTGGCGGGCGTTAGAAGCGCTGCCGCGGCCAGCAACCCCAACGACGGTCGCATCCAGCGACGATGGCTCTGCGTTCTACGGTTTCTCATCGGGAAGGGCTGTCGTTGCGCTCGGGACAAAGCCGCCCGGTTCGAGCGGAAGGCCACCGCGACCGAGCACGATGAAGCTGCTGATGTTGCCGTTCAGTCGCACCCCGCAATCGGGCTGCAACAGGGTTTCCACGCCGAGCAACGTGCCCGGCAACGCCACCAAAACCCCGCTCAAATCCACGTTCGGCGCACTCACACTCACCGTCCCCGGCAGCCCGAACGGCGCCGAAGCATCAATGACACTCTCGGAGACCAGGAAATAATCCGAAAACACCGAGATGTTGCCACCGTTCGCCGAGGTCGACTTGGAGACCAGCGACCCCCGGTTCATGACGAAAAAGTCGGGTTCAAGCGTGAGATTGCCGCCATCCCCCACCGCCTGGGCGGTCAGGGTGCCGTCCTTGAGATACACCAGGGAGGACCCGCTCAGCCCGACGTTCCCGCCACCGCCCGGTCCCGCCTGCGCCGTCACCCGACTGCCGTAAACATGAAATTCACCGCCCGACCGGATCGAGATGTCGCCCCCGCTGCTCTCCGGCGCGGAAGTGCTCACGCTGCTCCCCCCCGCCAACCGAACATCCCCGGCTGCATCCAGCGTGACCGTTCCGGCCGTGCCCATGGCGGTCGAGGCCGACTGAATCGTGGAAGCCCCATCCAGCGCGATGGTCTGCGCGCGGATCCGGATGCTCCCCGCCTCGGCGGCTGTGGAGGTGGTGGTCGAAATGGTCATTCCACCATTGACCGACAACTTCCCGGCCGCGATCTCGATGTCGCCGCCCCTGCCTCCGATGCTTTCCCCGAAGAACGGAGGCTGGCTCGCCGCCGTGATTCCAGGGATCGCCCCGGGCTGGAACGAGGCCGTGTCGAGCACCACGGAATCCGCGGCAATCCGGATCGTCCCGCCCAGACCATCGCCGTACGTGGTCGCCGAAATGCCGGCGTCGTTCTGAAGGCGGAGCGAATCCACCTGGATGTCAATGACACCGCCATCCCCGGCCGGCAGATCCCCGTTCACTCCCGTGGTGAGCGCCGTCACCGAAGCGAAGGGGCCGTCGAGGGTGATGGCCCCGCCGCGCAAACGGATCTCGCCGCCATCCCCGGCACCGGCCGCGAAGGTCGTGACGGCTCCGTTCCGGAGATCCAGCGTGCCGGCGGTGATGGCGACCGACCCGGCGTTCGCGTCCCCCATTGTGGAGGCCATGATCGCCGCGCCGTTGGAAATCTCCACGCTCCCGGCGCGCACCTCCACCCCGCCGCCCGCACCGGTCTGGGTGCCGATCATCGGGGCGGCGTTGGCCGCGATCTGGGTGGGAAACTGGGGAAGGTCCGAACCCGTCAACCGAAGCGCCCCCGCCTCAATCACCGCCCGGCCCGCGTCCGCCACGCCAAACGTCGACACCGAAATCTCGGCACCTCGACGCAGTTCCACGGTTTCGGCGCGGATGAGGATGTCGCCTCCTGCCGCGGACGCCGTCTCGCTGAAGGTCTCGGCCGCGATCCGGGTGGGAGCCGCACCATCCTCGCCATCGATCAACACGGAGGGCGCCTGGATTTCAATGTTGCCACCCCGCACCTCCCCCGCCGCCGAGGTGGTCACCTGACCGCCGCGCAGGACCTGGACCCCGTCGGTCATGACGATATCGATCGCGCCGCCACTGGTTGCGGCCTGGATTTGGGCATTGTCCACCACCAGCTTGCCGCCCCGGATCACGATCTTCGCTTCGGGCGGCCCGGCCAGCGCGCGGGCCGCCGCAGCCTGGCCTGAAACGGCGGTTCCGGCCGAGGAAGTGGCCGGCACCTCCCCGGGTCCGGCCGATCCAGCGATTCGAATCACACCGCCCGGGGCGTCCAGACGCGCGCCCTCGAGCACGGTGACCGGACTTCCGATGGCCGAGAGACTGCCTCCCGGCGCCGCCGACCAGGCGCCCCGCACCTCGACTGCGCCGGCTGCGCCTTCCAGGAAACCGAAGGCCACCACCGGATCGGTGGTCAGCACGGAATCATCCGCGTCGAGCGCTGCGACGAACCGGGCGCCGTTGGCCAGGCGGAGATAATTCGCGGAACTGGCCGCGAAGGAACCGGCCACATCCACGGCGGCATTCGGACCGAAAATAATCCCCTTGGGATTGATGAGGAACAGATTGGCCCCGGCGATGCCCGATCGGATTGTCCCATCGATGGAGGAGGGAGCCCCTCCGGTCACGCGGCCGAGGATGTTCTGAACGTTGGCCGGTCCTGAAAAAGTGGCGGTTTCGCCGGCCTTGAGATCGAGCTGGGAGAAGCTGTGGAACAGATTGTTCCCGCGCAGGGAACCCAGACCAGCGCCGATGGCGTAGTCCGGACCGGACAAGGCGCCGGCGGCACCCAGCTTGCCGTCCATCACGACCTGAGCCGTCGCCGGACCGGGAAAGGCTCCGGCAACGAGTGCTAAGAACGCGGCCGAACGACCCGTATCGCTCCAGGCGCGTCTGCCCATCCCATGGTGTCGATCATTCATTCCGGAAAGCTTCCGTGCCCCAGGGGCGGTTGAACCAAAGGTGCGCCCGGACAGAACCCCGGCACAACGCAGCACACTTCGGGCATTTGCGAACGGATAGGGTCCGAGAATGGCCGAGAAAAGTCGAGCCATCGCATGGCCGCAATTCTTCTTTCCGTGGATTCTCCGGGTGTGGGTCGGGTGCGATCTCCGAACACGCCCACCCCTGGCACGCCACCCTCAAGCACGGCGCGCTCGAAGACCGCGCCCCATCCAACCGCGCCATCCCAGGATCCCAATCCCGGAGGGTCCTCCGTTGAAACGGAAACACCGACACCCCGGAAGGGTGTCGGTGCGCACTCAAACAGGGAGGGTTGTTCCGCAGACGGCAGCCCTGATCCGGGGAGGCCGGCTCGCGGGCGTCCGCCCGCCGCGCAAACCCTTCCTACTGCAGGTTCAGATAAACCACCCGGGTGGTCCGGTCCTGCATGGTCGCCGTCAATTCATAGACACCCGCCGTCATGCTGGCCGTGTTCCAATTGTAAGACCAGTCGCTGCCGGACCTCCGGAAATTCCCGCTACCACAGGCAGCGCCCGTCGAGCAGCGCTTGATCGAAATCGTGGGCGGAATCGTGGTCAGAATCGGAGTCGGGCACATCGTCGCCGAGAACAACACCGGAATGATCCCACCGCGCGTGAGCGTACGAAGTGGCGCCGCACAGCTTCCCCCTGTCCCATTGATCGGCGCCTTGAAACCACTGAAGGTCAAACGCTCCCGCAACGCCGTGAACGAGCACGAGGCCGTGTTGCCCTGCCCATCGGTCGCCGTCGCGGTCACCGTCGTGGGAACCCCGTGCACCAGGGCCGTCGCAGGCGGGTTGTAGGTCACCGTGGCCCCCCCGCATCCGCCCGACACCACTGCAGCGGGATAGGCCAGGGGATCGGAGCAACCGATCACCACGTTCCCCGGACAGGTGACTTCGAACGGGATGCTCTTGGCCACTGCGTCGGCCACGAAATAGAGATTGGCGTGACCGGTCAGGGTGGTGAACGGAAGCGTCATCGCCGTGCAGTTGCCCTGATCCAGGTTGAACGGCCCCACCATCAGCATGTCCCAACGCAACACACCGTTGGCAATCAGGTCCGCCAGATCCGTCGGCGTCGCTCCATTCACCATTTCGTATCCCCGCAGCCAGATCGCCGCGCCGGGAGTCACGATCGCATTCACCGTGATCGAACCCGAGTTCGCATCCGTGAATGTCGCCGCGGTCTCCATCGAATAGGAAGCGCAAGGGGCCGGAGTCACCGTGATCCGGCTCTCCAAATCGGGGTTGTCCGCCGTCGCCCCGGCCGTCACGTACGATTGGATGCTCCAGCGATAGTTCGGAAAACCTTTGGTCTGGCAGTACACCGACGACGGGGTTCCGGACGGCAGCGGGATGGGAGATGTGGTGCAGGAAAAATCCGCCGTGGGGTTGACCGCCGAGCATGGACCGGTCATGGCCTGACTTGTGGCCGCGGTCTTTCCACCCCCGAAGGTAATCGCGGAGACGGCCTTTCCGTACCCGGAACTGCTCATGTAGGAACCAATGGTTCCGCCCAGCGCCGAACCGGTTCCCGCGACACCTAAAAGTGCCGTCGTCGCCACCCACCTGACCCCCTTGCTCAATTCCAACGTTCTCATGGTTAAAGTTCCGCCCGGGCAGGATTTGCATCCATCGGGTCCATTCCGGGCGATGCCTCCCTGCCGCCTTTGACGCTACAGTCAGGCCCCAGTCACCTCGAAGACGCTCCGGATACACATCCAAGACTTGACCTTCCCCGCGGGTGACTTCCGCCCTTGGGAACGACATTAAGAATTTCCGCTAGACCGACAAGCCTAATTTTATCAACGTACGCGAGAGAAATCGGAGAAGCCTGTAAGTCACTCGCCATCAATCTGTCACCCCAACTGAACCGACGTCAGTAATCGAACACACTGATCTCCCGGTTCGCTTTCCGCAGTTTTTTCGACAAACCGAGCGCCAGATTTCGCAGCAACACGATTTTGATCCGGGGATGGGTCTGCTCCATGCGTTCGAAGTCGTTCACCCGCAGAAGGTCGCATTCCAATTCCGTGTCCGCCGTCACCACCGCCGACCGCGGCGCGCCGTCCAGAATCGCCATCTCGCCAAACACCATCCCGGCCGAAAAGGTCGCCAGTCGCTTCTGCATCCCGCTCGAAAGGGTCACCGTCACGCTGGCGGATCCCTTCGCAATGAGGAAGAGCTCCGAGGCGGGCGCGCCGAACTCCACCAGGACTTCCCCGGAACGGAAGTGCTTGCGCCGGAGAACCGGAGCCAGGACCGCCAGTTCCTCGGCCGTCAATCCCGCGAACGGCTCGTAATCCTCCGGACGGGCCACCCAGTCTTCGGTGATCCCGGGGAGCTTCTCGGCCAGCAACCGGTTCTCGCACCACTCCAGAGCCGTGTCGTTGTCCTCAAATCCGCGAAACTCCGATTCAAATCGCGATTCAAACTTTGATTTCAGGTAACGGCGAAGCTGCGGAACGCGGGCGATGTTCGTGAACAGGACCCGGCAACCCCGGCTCTGGAGACGGAGGAGGAGCTGGTAGAGCAGCCGGCACGCGCACTCGTTGATCGCCAGCACGTGCTTGAAGTCCAGGATCAGGTCGCGGATGGAGTCGATGCCCGACAGCACCGCGTGCTCGATCACCTCCGAAGTTGAGAGGACCAGATTGCCCTGGAGTTGGAACACCTGGATGCCCCGGCCATGTTCCCGCAACACCGCCACCTCGGCCGACGTGCGGTACCGGCTGGAGTTCACCTCGGTGGCGTTGAAGCGGAGTCGGATCACCGACTTGCTCGCGTGGGGGTTGTTGAACAGGTGCAGGTCGAAAAACCGCGAAAGATCATCGCAGGCCCGAAGCCCGCGAACGCTGTTGCCGCGGGCATCCAGAGGGGGTGAGAAGACGCCGATGCCCAACTGTCCGGGGAGCACCGCGAGCACCCCCCCCGCCACCCCGCTCTTGGCGGGCATGCCCACCCGGTAAAGCCATTCGCCCGCGTAATCGTACATCCCGCAGGACCCCATCACGCTCAACACGCTCTCGACGTACTCCCCCCGGATCGCCGTCCGACCCGTGATCGGGTTCACCCCCCGGTTTGCCAGAGTGGCCGCCATGACCGCCAGGTCCCGGCAGGTGACCGAAACCGAGCATTGGCGGAAGTAGAGATCCACCACCGGCTCCGGCGGCTCCGTGAGGATGTCGAAATTCCGGAGCATGTGCCCGATGGCCCGATTCCGGTGACCCGTCTCGCTCTCCGACCGATACACCGGCTCGTCGAGCTCCAATTCACGCCCCGCGTAAGCCGAAAACATCTCCATCATCCGTCGCTGCCGGGTCTGCAGCGTCTTGCCCGCCACCAGTCCCGCCGCCGCGATCGCCCCGGCATTGATCATCGGATTGCGCGGACGCCCCGTGCCAGGCTCGAGGCTGATCGCATTGAAGGCGTCCCCGGTCGGCTCCACCCCGATCCGCTTCATCACTTCCGCCCGGGTGTTGTCCTCCAGGGCCAGGCCGTAAACGAAGGGTTTGGAAATCGACTGGATGGTGAAGGCGTGGCCGGCATCCCCGACCTCATAGGCATGCCCGCTGGTCGTCACCACACAGATGCCGAACAAGCCCGGATCCGCCTTGGCCAGCTCCGGAATGTAGGTCGCCACCTGGCCCTCCGTGACCCCGACGTGGCGGGCGTGGATCTCCTGAAGCTGATCACGAATGGGCGATGACAATGCGGGAAAAGTCGACGCCGGACGATTCTCTGTGCTCATGAACGCGATTCCCAACCCTGCCTGCGTTTCCTCACCAAAAGCGAAGGCGTGTCTTAGGCCAGACCCTCGCCAACGGTCAACTGCCAGTATCGACCTGCCCGCCTCGACCTTCCCTCCCCAGCGCGGCGTTCGGTTGCCGGATTCGCGCCGTCGCCCGTTCAACCAATCGCCCCGCCGGAAGCCGTCTCCAGCAGGTTCTGCAGCGCCCGCACCAGTTCCTCGGAGGTGAACGGCTTGGTGAGCAGGCAGGGCAGCTCAAGCCCGTCGAATCCCTTCAAGGCCGAACGTTCCGGCAACCCGGTCATTCCCAGGATCGGCATTCCGGGATCAATCTGGCGCAACGCCTTCACGATCGCCGGCCCGTTCATGACCGGCATCATCATGTCCGTGATCACCGCCCGGATCTCACGGCGGCATTCCCGGAACACCCCCAAACCCTCCGCCCCCTGCGCGGCGGTGAGAACCCGGTAACCGCGAAGCTCCAGCGTCCTCTGGAGGGTCCTCAGGATCGAAGTCTCATCCTCAATCACCAAAATCAACTCCCCTCGCCCCCGCGGCAGCTGCCCTTCAGCCCCCTGCGCCACCCGCTGCGGGGCCTGCGGCGATGCCGGAAAATAGAGCTCGAAGGTCGTTCCCTGCCCGACCTCGCTCGTCACCCGGATGAACCCACCGTGTCCCCGCACAATCCCCAGCACACTGGCCAGCCCCAGCCCCGTGCCCTTGCCCACCTCCTTCGTCGTGAAAAACGGATCGAAGATCCGGTCCAGAAGCTCCGGCGGAATACCCGTCCCCGTGTCCGCCACGCTCAGGCAGACATGCGGACCGGGCTGCGCCCCGGGCGAAACCCCCGCCCACGCCGCATCCACCTCCACGTTCCGCGCCCGCACCTTCAACTGACCTCCGTCCGTCATGGCATCCCGCGAATTGAGACAAAGATTCATCAGCGCCTGATGAAGCTGCGTCGCATCCCCCTGCACCGCCCAAAGCTCCGCCGGAATGGCCACCGAACTCCGGATGTCCCGGGGAAACGTCTCCCGCAGGATCTGGTCCATCTCCCGGAGCAGATGCCTCACCGGGATCGGCACCCGCGCCCCGGGCGTTCCCCGGGCGAAGGTGAGCAGCTGCCGGGTGATGTCCGCCCCCCGCTGCGCACACAGCTCAATGGTGTCCAACATCGCCCGGATCTCCGAATCCCCCCCCGTCTCCCGCAACAGGGGCGCGCTCATCAGGATGGGCGACAGAATGTTGTTCAGGTCGTGCGCAATCCCGCTCGCCAGGGCCCCGACACTCTCCAACCGCTGCGCCCGCAGAAACTGGGCCTCCAGCTTCTTCCGCTCCGTCACGTCCGTCGTGATCAGGAGCACCGACTCCGGCTCACCCCGGTCGTCCCGGACCAGCGTCCAACGGCTCATCACCGACACCCCCCGGCCATCCTTCCGTAGGATCTGAAGCTCGCCGGTCCAGGCCCCGTTCCGCACCAACTCACGCTCCACCAACTCCCAGTCCGTCCCCGGCGAAACCAGGAGCTCATCGATCCGCCGCTCCATGGCTTCGACCGACGTCCAGCCCGTCAACCGGTGCGAACTCTCGTTCCAGAACCGCACCCGACCCTGCATGTCCTGCACCGCGATGGCGTCCTGCGCCAGGTCCAGCAGCCGCGCCTGCGAGCGGAGCTGCTTCTCGCTCTGCTCCCGCGCCGTGATGTCCCGCGATGCACCCCGGTACCCGATCAGCCTGCCCCGTTTATCCACCAGCGGCGTCCCGCTCGTCTCGAGCAAAACCATGTGCCCCTCCCGATGCTGGCAGCGATTCGGGAAACGAAGCACCGACTCCCTCAATTCCGGACGTCCAAACGCCTCCCGCTTCAGCCGCTCCCGCTCCTCCGCGGCCACCAGGTCGAAGAACCGCACCCGTCCCACGAGGTCGCCCGGCGCGTATCCGATCAAACGTTCCGCCACCGAACTGGAGTACACAAACAACCCCTCCGCATCCACCTCCCACACCCATTCCCCCACGTGCTCGGTCACCTGCAGGAACCGGGTCTCACTCTCCCGCAGCGCCGCCTCCACCTGCTTGCGGGCCGTGATGTCCTGGTCCATTCCGCGGAACCCCGCCAGCCGGCCCGCCGCATCCAGCACCGGCACGCCGCTCGTCAACAGATGCCGAAGCGATCCGTCCCTGTGGATGTTCACATTCTCCACCCCCGAGAACGGACGCTTCACCGCCGCGAAACCCAGGACCAGCTCCCGCACACGCTCCGCCTCCCCGGGCGGCATCAGATCAAAGGGCCTCCTCCCCAGAATCTCCCACGGCTCATAACCCAGCAGCCCCGTCACGCTCTCCGAAACATACGTGTACCGGTACTCGCCATCCACCTCCCACACCCAGTCCGCACTCGTGTAAACAATGTCCCGGAACCGCTGCTCGCTCACCCGCAATGCCTCCAGCGTCTGCCGGCGCTGCAACGCCACCCCGAAGCTCGCCACAATGCCCTCGAAATACCCCACCAAATCCAACCCCAACCGGCCCGGCTGCCGCGCATTCAACTGCAACAATCCCACCACCGCACCCCCCGTCCGAATCGGAATCAGCGCCGTCGACGGATACTCCCGGTACAGACAGGTCCCCCCCCCCCCCCCCCCCCCCCCCCCCTCCCCCCCCCCGCCCCCCCCCCCCCCCCCCCCACCCCCCCCGGGGCCCCCCCC
>CAYZAE010000059.1:10962-35102 GCA_964476125.1 uncultured Verrucomicrobiota bacterium
GGTCCTCTGGGTCCACGGCGGTTCCGAGGCCATCCCCTTCCTGCTCTTCCGCCCCGCCGCCGGCGCCGTCGCGCTTTATCATCCTCCCCACGGCACCGCCACCGCCGAGACGAAGCTCCCCGCCAGCGACCCCACCCCCCGCCTCCTCGCCTTCCTCCGCATGGCCCGGCCACCCCAGCAGATCGTTCACTCGCGAAGTCCAAAAACTCCCCGCCGCCGTAAACTGCGGATTCCCGGGCTCGCCCCGACCCGTCAGCACCCGCTCGCAGATCGACCCGCCGG
This sequence comes from uncultured Verrucomicrobiota bacterium, assembly GCA_964476125.1. GTDB lineage: Bacteria > Verrucomicrobiota > Verrucomicrobiia > Limisphaerales > CAIMTB01 > CAIMTB01. The sequence continues at coordinate 11,245 of CAYZAE010000059.1, forward strand.
CCGCCTGCGAAACACCCTTCGCCGGATCGCCCGAAAACACCCGCGCCCCCTCCACCGCCAGGAATTCCTCCGAAATCCCGATCGACCCCACGAACGGATACCGCGACCCGTCCCGCAGCCGGATCCCCACCGCATCCATCCCGCTCCCCCGGCGAATGGCGTCCAGGATCCGGTCCACCGTCTCCTTCAAGGGCGCCGACTCGTTCAACACCGAGAGCACCTCCGCCGACAGCGACTGCAAGCGTTCCGCGAGACGGCGACCCGTCAGGAGACGCCACGACCGCAAAGCGCGCTCCACCATCATGGGCATCTCCGAGAAGGCCTCCGGCGACTTGACCACATAATCCAGGGCTCCCGCCTTCAAGGCCGCCACCGCCACCTGCTCGTCCCCGTGGCTCGTCATCACCACCTGCGCAAAGGCCGCCGATTCGGGAGGATCCGCCAGCGCGGTCTCCGCCCGGCCGTCCGGCAACACCAGATCCAGGATCGCCAGGTCGGGCAACTCCTCCGCGACACACTCCCGGTACTCCCGCAAACTCCCCGCCGTGCGCACCCGGTAGCCGGCCCGGGCCGATTCAAGGGACCGCAAAATCGCCTCCCGATGCGCCGGCTCGTCATCCACCACCAGAATCCGCACCACCGGCCCGGTTGCGTCCACGACCGGATCCGCGTCTGAGACAGGGGTTGGCATGGTCCGTCGGTTGCTCGGGGTTCAGCTCCTGGGAAACTCGTTCCAGATCAGCCAGTAAAAACCAAAGGTCTCCATCAGCTTCGCAAACTTCTCGAAATCCACCGGCTTCGCGAGGTAGCTCGAAGCCCCGTGGCGGTAGGCCTCCGCAAGATCCATGTCCGCCTTCGAAGTCGTCAGAATAACCGTCGGCATCCGCTGCAACTCCGGGTCCTGCCTCATCCGCCTCAACACCTCCAGGCCGTCCACCTTCGGAATCCGCAGATCCAGCAGCACCAGGTCCGGACGCGGAAACACCGCCGCGTCGGCGTACTCGTGTCGCCGCTGCAAATAATCCATCGCCGCCTGACCGTCCTCCAGATGCACCAGCCGGTTCGCCACCCGGAAATCGGCCAGACTGCGCTTCACGATCTCCGCATGGGCCGGGTCATCCTCCACCAGCAATAGATGAATGGGGCGTCCGTTCGTCATGATCAGCCTTGGGTCGGGGGGTGGGGGTTGCTCGCCGCAGCCGGGCGAGGGTGAATCGGAAAACCGTGCCCTGGCCCGCCCCCCCGGACTCGGCCCAGATGCGTCCGCCATGGACCTCCACGATCCGCTTCACCAGCGCCAGCCCGATGCCGGTCCCGGGCGTCCCGGGGTGGAGTTTTTCAAACAGCCCGAAAAGCTTCCCGTGATGGCGCGGATCGATGCCGATGCCGTTGTCGCGCACGAACAACACCAACCCGTCCGCACCGTCCTCCACACCAATGTCCACCCGCGGCGACGCCTGCTCCCCCATGAACTTCACCGCGTTGTCGATCAGGTTCTGGAACACCTCCAGCAACCGCCCCCGATCCCCCGTCAGCAGCACCGGCGCCTCCGTCACCTCCACCCTCACCCCCCTTTCCGCAATCGCCCCGGCCACCAGGTCGAGCGCATCCCGGACCAGTGCCTGCAGCGTCACGTCCTCCATCGGGTTCGTCTTCCGCCCCACCCGCGACAGATCCAGCAGGTCCTCCAGCAAATTCACCATCTTCTCCGCCGCCCGCCGCATGTAACCCATGTCCTTCTCCACCCGCTCCGCATCCCCCGTCCGCAGATCCTGCTCCAGATACCCCAGGAACGTCCGGATCGTCACCAGCGGACTCTTCAGGTCGTGCGACACCGTATAAATGAAGCGCACCAACTCCTCGTTCCGTTCCTGCAACGCCGCCTCCGCCCGCTTCCGCTCCGTGATGTCCAGGGCATACGCCACCCGCGACTGCGGCCGACCCGACGCATCCTTGATCACCGTCACCTCCATCAGCACCGGGAACCTCGTCCCATCCTTGCGCTGGTGCACCGAATCGAAAACCAAATGCCCCTGCGCATCGATCAACCGCACCCGCTCCTTCTGCGCCAACCGCTCCTCCGGCGGGTAGATCTCCATGAACGACCGCCCCACCAACTCCCCGGGCGTGTACCCCCGCTCCCGGGCAAACGCGTCGTTCATCCCCAGAAACGAGTTGTCCGTGACACTCGCATACGCCAGCCCGAACTGGGCCGAATGAAAAACCGTCAGCCACCGCCGCGCCTCCTCCTCCAGCCGGCGCCGCTCCGAAATGTCGATCACAATGCCCAGGTACCTCACCACCCGCCCCGACCCATCCCGCAACGGTCGACCGCGCGACATCAACCACCTCTCCACCCCACCCGCCCCCACGCGCCACTCCAGGTTCAACTCCTCACCCCGCTTCACCGAGGCCTCAAGGCTCGCCATCACCTCACCAACGTCCTCCGGATGCACCGACTCCCGCCACAACTCGAACGAGGGCTCGCGCACACCCGGCTCCAACCCGTAGAGCGTCCACAACTCCTCCGACCAGTGGTTCCGACCACTCGTGAGATCCCATTCCCACGTCCCCGCCCGCGCCAGCTCCATGGCCAGATGCGCCCTCTGCTCACTCACCGCCAGCGCCAGCGCCGCCCGCTTGTGCTCCGTGATCTCCTGAAACCACACCGTCGCCCCCCCGCCCTCCCTCGGAAACACCCGGTTCCGGAACCACCGACCCCACGGCTCGTACAGATTCTCAAAGTCCTGGATCCGACCCGCCGCCCCCTCCCGATACGCCGCCTCCAACCGCGTCCCCACCGCCCCGGGAAACACCTCCCAAAACACCCGGCCCATCAACTCCTCCCGGGTGAAGCCAAGCAACTCCAGCGCCGGCGTGTTGACATACACAAACCGCCACTCCCGATCGCAGGCAATGAAACCATCCCCGATGCTCTCCAACGTCACCCGAAGCTGCTTCTCCGCCACCTTCCGCGCCTCGCTCTCCGCCAACTCCGACGTCCGCCTCGCCACCCTCTCCTCCAGTTCCTCCAACGTCGACCTCAGCGCCGCCTCCGCGCGCCGACGTGCCTGCAACTCGCGACGACTCAACACAAGACCGCAAGCCGCCAACCCCACCGCCAGCAAACTCCCCATCACCGTCACCACCGCCGGCAGGCCCACCACGCGGGCCAGGATCCCCTCGCTCCGCTGAACCCCGTCGACAGGCCCTGCCACCCATACCACGGCGAGACAGGCTCCCCCTCCGAAAAGCCCAAGGAGCGCCATCGCCACCCCGCCGATTCCCGCCAACCGTTTGGAATGATCTGACTTCACGGTTTCAGCCAAAGAATCCCCGCCGCACCGCGTCGCCTTCGAACGACCCGGCTCAACCACCCCCCGGCACCGTGCCGGCAACCCAGGTTCTCCCCGATCTGGTGATCAGGCTCTCGGCGAATCGGAATTCCTGACAAGGGAAATGCCATGAAGCGCCCCCGAACTCCGATCTCCGATCGCCCCCCCTCACTCCGGCACCGTGACCATCCATCCCATCCCGAACTTGTCGGTCACCATGCCGAACCGCTCCGACCAGAAGGTGCTCGTCGGCGGCATCTGCACCTTCCCGCCCTCGGCAAGCGCCGCAAAAACACGATCCACCTCCGCCGGAGTCGGCAACACCAGTGACAGGGAAAAACCGCGGAAGCCGGATTCCTCACCGCATCCGTCCGAAGCCATCAACGTCGTCTCGCCAATGCGGAACGTCGCATGCATCACCTTGTCCTCGTACCCCGGAGGAACCATCCCCGGCGGCGGCGGCTCCGGGCTGTCCTTGTACCTCATCGAGAAGACCACCTCCGCTCCAAGCACGGTGCCATAGAAGGCCAGGGCTTCCTCGCAGCGGCCGGCGAAAAAAAGGTAAGGTTTGATGTGAGTCGCGTTCATGGGAACTAATGGATCGCTACGGCATACTCCGACGTCTCCTTTTCCGCCACTCCGTTTTACCGCACCGTCACTGCTCACTCCACGGCCGGCTCGGCGGCGGCGGCGGCGGCTCCTGCCATCGCCAGACGGGCTGATAGGCCACCTGGAGATGCGGCGTCTCCCTCCGCACCCCACCCTCCGCACACGACCGCAACAGCGCATCCAGCATCCCGCTGGTCAGCAGCGTCCGCTCCACGTTCCAGGTGGGACGCCCGGTCTGCATCATCCGCTCCACGCCGTTCAGCAGGAGCGTGAAATGCGCCGCCGGACGGGCCTCCTGGGTCCAGAAAAGCGTGGATTCAACCCGCCGATCCCCGGCGTACCGCCAGGCCCCCGCCCATTCGGAAACCGCCCCATTCAACTCCAGCACGGTCGCCCGCAATCCATCCCGATACTCCACCTCCCACAACAACGGCGCGCCCACCTTCTCGCGCAACATCTCCACACCCGCTCCAGCCAAAGGGCGGCTCAACCGCCCCACCGCCGCCGCAAAGAGTTCAGGATCAAAACGCTTTTCCCGAAACGCGGCCCAAACGGCCTCCCCACTCCGACACCGCACGGCCCTCACGCCCGTCTCACCCCCGCTCCGCTGCTCCGCCAGCGCCTGCACACATTCCAACGCGTGGAAACCGTAATGATCCGTCGACCCGAAACTCAGCATCACGATCTCGTCCAACCGCGCCCCACGCTCCACATCCGCCGCCGGACGACGCCACGTCCCCGGCACCGACGACCCCGCCATCAGCGGAATCGCCATCTCCCGGGCCGTGTCGTACAGATGCTTCGCATCCTCCCAGTTGTCCGCCAGCGCCTTGTCGACAAACACAGGCACCACCCGACCGCTCTCCCGGAACACCCGCAATGTCTCATCCCAGAACCGCCGCTTCGGATACTGCGTGTTCCCACTCGGCGACCTCGGATACTCCCCGTGCTCCGCCACCAGCAAAACACCGTCCACGGCCAGCTTCCCCGTCCCCAGACAAAGGGTCTGCGTGATGTTCGAGAAAATCCGGAACCGATGCGACGCGGACAGCAGCCGGCTGATGTCATTCGCCGGACGCTGGTCCGTGTAAAGCGACCCCAATCGCAGCGATGGATCCCTGCCCGTCCCGTCCAGCATGTCCGTCAGCAGCATCCGGCTCAGGATGACATCCGCGTGGGAGTTATGACGGTACACCGTCGTCACTCCGGCCACGCGCGGAGCCGCAATCTCGGCTCCCCTGGACGGCATCCCGCCCAGGCCCAGAAGCCCACCGACCAGCCAACGCCCCAGCGCTCCCCGCAGGAACCGGGGAAACGAACCTCGAAGACTGAAGCGGGCGGGAAGGAAGGACATAGCGTATGGAATGTCTCGCTATCACGCGCCAGCCGCCCCGGTCACGCCCAAAGCCCTGATCAAAGCTTTCCTCGGTGCATCCCGAATTTGTGGGTGGTGGAACTCGTCGCGCTGCGGCGAGTAGCGCCGCGTCCAACGGCGACTGGAGATTGGGGGAAGAATGAACCCTGTGGGAGCGCCGGCGTCTCGCCGGCTGGCTGGTGCAAGTCGACGGGATGCCAGCGCACTCGGACGAACAGGCCGGCGAGACGCCGGCGCTCCCAGGGGTTGTCGCAACGCGACAACCGCTACCAACAACTTCGGGATGCACGGGGCTTTCCTGCTTGCCGGCCGCGTCACGCTCCCTGAGGTTGATTTAACCACCACCCGTTGATCGCCGTGAACCCCTGGCTCCTCGCCGCCCTTCTGACCCTCTCGTCGTTACCCCCCACACAGGCAGGGGCAGCCGCTGACGTGAGCAGGTCCTCAATCCTGCAACTCGCGGTCGAATCCGACCCTCACTCGCTCGACCCAACCCAGATCTTCACCAACGAGGAAGCCATGCTGGCCCACTTCGTCTTCGCCAAACTCTATGATCCGCTCCCCGAAGGCGGGATGACTCCGGTCATCGCCAAGTCACTGCCCGAACCCGGACCCGACGGCCGGACCTACACCCTCCGCCTCCGTTCCGGAGTTCGCTTTTCCACGGGCCGCGAACTGGAGGCCGCGGATGTCATCCACACGTTCGAACGCGCCTTCGAACCTGAAAACGGGGCCGCCAACGCGATCTACTTCCGCAGCCTCCAGGGCGTGCCCGCCTTCGAAGCAGCCCGCAAAAGCGAGACCGACGCCAGGAGAACCAACGCCGCCGGCGCCCGCCCCGGACGCTGGATCGAACCCATCAGCCTCTCCGGAATCCAGGCGCTGGACCGATTCACCCTGCGCGTCGCGCTTGATAAACCGGACCTCGCCTTCCCTCTCATCCTCGCCACCATCCCCGCCGGAATCGTCCCGCGCGACGAAACACTCCGGCTCGGCTCCCGGTTCGCGTCCCAACCCGTCGGAGCCGGCCCCTTCCAACTCGAAAGCTGGACCCGTGGCGCCCGCATGCAATTCGTCCGTAACCTCCACGACTTCCAACCCAATCCCCGCGCCCCGCAACGCGTCGATGTCCTCATCAACATCGACCGCCCCACTCAAAGCATGCTCTTCGAACGCGGGGAACTGGACTTCCAACACTATTTGCAGGGCCCCGATTTCGCCCGGATCCGCCATGATCCCGCCGCCCGGTCCACGCTCCAGGTGGTCCAGGGCAGCACCCCGACGTTCGTCTTCCTCAACTGCGAGATTCCACCGTTCACCAATCGCCTGGTCCGGCTCGCGCTGAATCACGCCCTGGACAAACAGGCCCTCTGCAAGGTTCTGCTCAATCGCGGGGTCCCCGCCTCCGGCCCGCTCCCCCTCACGGTCCACGGATTCAACCGCAACCTGCCGGAGTACCACCACGACCCCGACAAGGCCCGCGACCTGCTTCGTCAGGCGGGATTTCCGGACGGTTTTGACACCGTGCTCTGGACCAACCGGGACAATCCCCTCTGGGTCCGGATCGCCCACTTTGTCCAGGCCGGCCTCGCCCGCATCGGAGTGCGCGCCCAACTGAAGGAGGTGTCCACGGCCGCCTACCTCGCCTCCGTCGGACGCCGCGGCGTCGTGCCCATGGGGGTTTGGGACTGGCTCACCACCTTCAACGATCCCAAGGAAACCCTGGATACACTCTACAACGGAGGGAACATCACCGAGGAAGGATGCATGAACGTCTCCTTCTATTCCGACCCCCAGGTCAACCAACGGTTCGTGGACGCCCTCAGCGAGGCGGACGCCCCCCGGCGCCTCGGCATCTATCGCGACATCGAAGCCTCCATCGTGCGCGATCTGCCCTGCATCTTCCTCGTGCAGATCAACACCGAAATGCGGCTCCACCCCCGCGTCCGGGGCTTCGAGGCCCGCGGATTCTGGCCCCCCGCACACTTCGACCGGGTCTGGTTCGAACCCACTCCGCCCTGACCGGCATCACGGACCCGCCCCCGTCATCTCCCGGCGGCGGGCATGCGCCACCGGCTGCGAAACCAGGGCATCTTACAGAGCCAGCGCGTAATCGAGCCGGACTAATAAAGGCACTCATTCCACAAACCCCACCCGCCCACACATCCCGACGCCCCAGTTATCCCGCCCGGTTCCGGCGTTTTTACAAATCAGTGACTCCCCGCCGCCACTCACCGCTTGGACCACGGACTCTCCGGGCTTAATCATGGTTTCGACGCGGGAACCATCAGTCACTATCGCCTCGGACCGAACGTCATGAACAACCCTGTCACCGGCGCGGACAGCATCCCCACGAACCTCGGAATCGATCACGATGCCGACTTCGGATCTGCCGATCCCGCCAGGGAGTTCGATCACACCGCCCCGCCCCAAGCCCGCACGATGGGCACCCCGGCCCGGCTCGCGGACGGCCGCACCCCCGCGTCCACCGTCGTCGATCTCCTCGTCATCGGCGGTTGCCTCAACAGCGTCGGCCTCGCCGAACGCCTTTCCGGCTGCCGGGAACTCTCCGTCACCCGGTGCACCCCGGCCGCCGGCTGGTCCATGGAAGCCTTCACCCAGCCCGAAGTCGTGGTCGTGGTCGGCACCGACGACGTCCAGGCCTCGACCGGCATCATTCGCCGGGCCCGCGAGCTCTGGCCCACCGCCTGCCTGATCGTCGCCCGCTGCCCCGAATCGTCCGCGGAACTGCTCGAACTCCTGGCGGCCGGCGCCCGCACCATCGTGCCTCCCGACACCGAGCCGTGGGATTGGTCGGGGGTGATCGGAGCGTGTCTCGAGGGCATCGAATCCCTGCCCCGGCCGATGCTCGACACCCTGCTCGAACGCGCCTGGCCCGCCCTGTTCACCGATTTCGAATCGCTCGGAGTCAATGGCCCCGCCTGCGGCAACGTGCTGCGCCGGGTGATGATGGGCTGGGACAGATCCAGCATCGCCCGCGACCTCGGAATCTCCCGCTCCACCGTCCAGTCCCACCTGGCCTCCCTCCGGCGAAACCGGCTGGTCGCCGCCAAACTCACCGAACTGGGAATCGACAGCGCGGAAGCCAGCCCCCGCCCACGAACCACCCGGCCCGCGAACCGGCCGGATCGCGACACCGGCTGACGTCCGCTTCCGTCCCACCACATCGGCGCCCGCACCGGCACCGCCCCGCCGGACGCGGTCCTGCGCGTGCGAGCAGCCTCCCTCCCTGGAGGCGCATGCCCTGCCTCGGGCGGTGGATGGAAATCCTTTACACCGCCGAAAAGCGCGCTCGACTTCGAGCCATGCAAAGTCTCGACCGAACGCTCCACGTGTATTCGGCGTTTGTGTCCCCCTCCCTTGCCCTGCTCGCCCTCCTCCTCGCAACCTGTTCCTGCGCCACCCCGCCACGGTCCGCCGAACTCGACCCCGGGGCTCCGGCCCCCGCCCTGGCCCCGATGCCGGAGGCCGTGACGAGCTTCGGGGCTGTGTCCCACCAGGGCTGGCTCTACGTCTGCGGCGGCCACAAGGGGGAACGCCACGAATACTCCGCACCCATGGTTTCCGGAGCATTCCATCGGCTGCGACTCTCGGAAGGGTCGCGCTGGGAGCCCCTTCCCGCCACGACTCCCGCCCAGGGAGCTCCTTTGGCCGCCCATGGAAACTACATCTACCGGGTCGGCGGCATGGCGGCACGCAATCAACCCGGTGAGAAAAGCGACCTCCACTCCCACGCCACCGTGTCCCGATACAACATCCAGCAAGGATCCTGGGAGAACTTTGTCCCCCTGCCCGAACCCCGCTCCAGTCATGATGCATTGGTGCTCGAAGACACGCTTTACGTGGCCGGAGGCTGGACACTCGCCGGAGCCTCCAGCAAGGGCGTCTGGCTCAACACCCTGCTCAAACTCAACCTACGCTCCCCAAACCCCCGCTGGGAGATCCTCACGCAACCCTTCCAACGCCGGGCCCTCGCGCTCGCCGGAGTCGGCGATCGCCTCTTCTGCCTCGGCGGAATGGACTCCACGGGTTCCACCCTGCTCTCCGTCGACATCCTCAACACGCAATCGGGAACCTGGAGCCAGGGGCCTGATCTGCCTCCCGGCCCGATGAAAGGCTTCGGCTGCTCCGCCATCGCCCAGGCCGGACGGATCTACTTCAGCGGAATGAAGGGCGAACTCCATTCCCTCGATCCGGCAGGATCCGCGTGGACACCGGCGGGCAACCTACAACACCCACGATTCTTCCACCGTCTCGTGCCGGCCGGAACCCTCCAACTCGTCGCTGCGGGAGGCGAAGACAGCGAAGGTAAACGGAACGATCTCGAAATCCTCTCCCCCACCCGCCCAACCCCCGCCTCCCAACCCGCCCAAGCCCAATGAAATTCCCGCGCCTGCCCGTCCGTCATTCCCTCCACATCACCCGCACCGCAAAACCAGCGCCGGGTTTCATCACGGCCAGGCGCACCCTCTCATCCGTCCCAACGACTGCCTGATATGGATCCAACGCGAAGCCACGCCCGGCGCCTCGACCGCGCCTCCTCGTCGCTCCCAGCCATCCTTTGGCTCGTATGGGGGTCGGCCCTGGGCGAGGCCTCCGGAGTGGACTGGCCAGGATTTCGTGGACACGGCGATTCCCTGGCCGTGCCCCAGAATCCGCCCCTCCACTGGTCCGACACCACGAACGTGGCTTGGCGCGTGGGTCTCGCCGGAACCGGCCAGTCCTCCCCAATCTGCTGGCAAGGCACCGTCTACGTGAGTTCCGTCAGCGGAGACCGAAAGAACACCTGGATTCTTCAAGCCATGGATTCCGTCTCCGGCAGGGAACGCTGGCGTCACACGCAATCCTCAGCGCTTCCGGACGAACTGTCCGACACGCGCAGTCAGGCGGCGCCGACCCCCGTGGCGGGCGCCGAGGGAGTCTTTGCCTTCCTCGAAAGCGGCGACTGCCTGGCACTCACCCACGACGGAAAAGTCCGCTGGCACCGCACCGTGACACAGGAAGTCGGGGAACTCGCCAACAACCATGGGCTGGGCGGCTCCCCCATCCTGGCCGGGGACTGCCTGGTCGTCCCGTTGGACCAGGAAAAGCCGTCCTGCCTTCTTGCCCTCGACCGCCAGTCCGGGGTCACCCGCTGGAAATCCCCCCGCCCAGGCCGATCGGCATGGAGCACTCCAGTCTTCGTCCCGGATCCCGCCGCGCCCCAGATCGTCGTCAGCGGAGGCGGAACGGTGACGTCCTACCGCGTCAGCGACGGCACGACGCTCTGGGAACTCGCCGGTTTCGTGAAGAACCTGGTGCCTTCCCCGACCCTGGCCGATTCCTTGCTCGTAGTAGCGGCGGGCAGCAAGGGATCCAATGCGGCCTTTACCTGGCGTGGCGCCACGAATACGCCCACCGAACTTTGGCGCGCCGACGATGTTTCAAGCGGCTTTGCCTCCCCCCTCGTCCACCGGGGCAGAGTCTACTTCGTGGGGACCGCCGGCGTGGTGAACTGCCGCGAGGCTTCCACAGGCCGGCTGCTGTTCGAAGAACGCACTTCCCAGAGTGTCTGGGCCTCTCCCGTGGGGGCCGGGAACCATGTCTATCTGTTCGGGGAAAAGGGCGTCACCACCGTGCTCGAAGCATCCAACTCGTTCACCCCACTGGCAACCAACCGACTTTCCGTCCTGGGTAAGGTGGTGGGACTGGCCCTCGACAACAACGCCTTCCTCCTTCGATCCCAGAAGGAACTTCTCCGGATCGACACCAAGGAACCTTCGCCGGCTGGCCCGTCTCGCAACCGAACATCCCCCGGCGATTGACGGGACCTGGAATCCCCTTCAAGTCAGGGACCATCCCCAACCGACTCCCGCGCGGCACCCATGTGCGCCGCTCAGGAACGGATCGGAGCAAGGCAGGAAGCACCCAGCCGCGCCAGGGCCTCCGGGCCGACGGGTTCCTCCGCCCGCCACGGCAGCCACACGGTGCGGGTCGAATGTTTGTCCACAACCTCGGCCAGGTACCGGTGCTCGGCTTCCTCACGGCGCTGGAGCAGGGGATCGCACGAGCCGCTGTGGAGCAGGCTTTGATTGATGACCCAGGCGAACGGCTCGATGCACGCCCGTCGGAGATCCTCCTGCAAGGCCGACGCTTCATGCACCGGCGTCGCCTCCGGCAGGGTGACCAGGAGCATGCGCGTGAAAGCGGGATCCCGGAGCCGCTCCAGCAGGCGCAGCACGGATTCGGGCTGGGTGCTGCGGGACTGACGCTGTAATTCGCGGTTGTATGCCTCGCTGGCGTCGAGCAGGAGCAGGGTATGTCCGGTCGGCGCCGTATCGAGCACGACAAAGCGGTCCGCGCCCCGCGCCACTTCCCGCGCGAACGCGCGAAACACCGCGATCTCCTCGGTGCACGGGGATCGCAGATCCTCCTCCAGCAGTTCGCGACCGGCGTCGTCCATGGCCGCCCCCTGGGCGCTCAGGACCTCGGCCCGGTAGGCTTCGGTCTCCGCCACCGGATCAATCCGGCTCAGCGTCAAACCGGGAACCTGTCCCGCCAGCGTCTGGGCCACATGGGCGGCGGGATCGGTTGTGCTCAGATGCACGGCGTGCCCCCGCCGGGCCAGAATCACCGCGATGGCGGCCGCCACGGTGGTCTTGCCAACACCCCCCTTGCCCAGGGTCATGAGGACCCCCTTCCCTTGCCGCTCAAGGTCGCCCACCAGCGTCTCGAGGCTCTCCAGGACAGGAGGAACCCAGCCACTCCCGGCCCCGGAAACCGAGGCCGGTCCCCTCTCGCCGTCCAACAAAACGCGCAACCCACCAAGGCCGAGAATGTTGATGGGGCGCAGCGGCACCACGAAACTTGGAAGGCCCGCAATGAACTCCCCCGCCGCCGCCAGGGCGGCCTGCCCACGCCGCTCCATCGCCTGCGCCGTCGCATCCCCGGGGCACTGGGTCTCAAACGTACCGTTCACAACCAGGCACTGGTTGCCCACACCGAGGGCGCGGAGTTCCTTGGAGGTTCGTTCCGCCTCGCGCAGGGCGGCGAGTTGCGGCCGGCTCACGAGCACCAGCGTTGTTGCCGAAGCATCCGCCAGCGTCCTGACCGTCGCCTCATACACGGCGCGTTGCTTGCCCAGGCCGGCCAGGGGCCCCAGACACGAGGTCCCACTCGTGTTCTTGTCCAGGAACTGATCCCAGGCCTTCGCCAGGCTCATCAGCCGCAGCGTGTGGCCGGTCGGCGCCGTGTCGAAAACGATGTGGTCATAGCCCCTCACCGTCTCCGGGTTGCCAATCAGGCCCGAGAACTCATCGAACGCCGCAATCTCGACGGTGCAGGAGCCGGAAAGCTGCTCCTCCATGCTCCGAAGAGCCGCCTCGGGCAGCAGGCCGCGCATCGGATCAATCAAACGGGCCCGGTACGCCGCCGCCGCCTCGACCGGATTGATGTTCATCGCCTCCAACCCCGGCACGCCCGCGATGGGAGCCGGGTGATTGCTCAGCTTCGTCTCCAACACCTCGTCCAGGTTCGAGGCCGGATCCGTGCTCACCAGCAGCACACGCCGCCCCGCCTCGGCCAGCTTCAAGGCCGTCGCGCAGGAGAGCGACGTCTTGCCCACGCCCCCCTTGCCGGTAAAGAACAGGTATCGGGTCGTGCTCGCCGGATCAGGGCAATAACGGGGCAGTTTCACGCGGATACCTGGGCGTTCTCGCCGGAGGCGGACTGGGAGATGGCTTCGCGTTCCTCGGCGGTCAGGTACCGGCCCTTCACGTGGACTTCCCCATCGACCAGGATCAAGGGCAGCGCGGCCACGCCCTCGGAATCCAGAAGCGCCTTCACGGTCGCGTTCTGCACAAAGGCCATCGGCTGCTGGCCCAGATTGTAGCGCTCCACCCGCACACCTTTCCGGCTCAGCTGGGTGAGCAACGACGCAAACCGGATCAGCGCGGGATCGATGTCGTTGCCGCAGATGCCCGTGGAACAACACATGGGAGGATCGAAGACTTGGATCAATTTCATGGGAGTTTCTAGACCCGCAATCGGAGATGTTCCATGGGGTCCACACCCCAACCCCATCGGACCCAACCGAAGGGACAACCCCGGCACGCGGAGATGTTCATGAGGCGGGCAAGGCGGTGTTGTACCAACGGCGGGTGTCGTTGCACATCCGACAGACCGAGAGCATCACCGGAACCTCGACGAGCACGCCCACCACCGTCGCAAGGGCCGCCGGCGAACCCGGGCCGAAAAGCGTGATCGCGACAGCCACGGCGAGTTCAAAAAAGTTGCTCGCCCCGATCAGGGCGCCGGGGGACGCGACGTTGTGCGGCACACGGAGGAGGCGCATCAGGAGGTAGGTCAGACCCGAGTTGAAATAGACCTGAAGCATGATGGGAACGGCGAGCAGGATCACCGCCAGCCACTTCGTGGTCAGGTTCTCGGCCTGGAACGCGAAGATGAGAACCAGCGTGGCCAGCAACGACACAATCGTCACGGGCTGGAACATCGGCAGAAACGACTTCTCAAACCACTCCCTGCCGCGGGTCTTCAGCAGGAGCGTGCGCGTGAGCCAGCCGGCGGCCAGCGGGATGACAATGAAGACAACCACCGAGGTGATGAGCACCTTGGAAGGCACAACCACCTGGGCCACCCCACACAGGAACATCACGATCGGCGCGAAGGCCACGAGCATGATCAGGTCGTTCGCCGCCACCTGAACCAGGGTGTACGCCGGATCGCCGTCGGTCAGGTAACTCCACACAAACACCATCGCCGTGCAGGGAGCCGCGGCGAGAATGATCAGGCCCGCCGTGTAGTTGCGCGCCGTCTCCGCATCGATCCACGCGGCGAACAGGTTCTGGATGAACACCCAGGCGAACAAGGCCATGCTGAACGGCTTCACCAGCCAGTTCACGAACAGCGTGATCAGCAATCCCCTGGGCCGCCGGGCAATCCCGCCAATCGAACCGAAATCCACCTTCAACATCATCGGGTAGATCATCAGCCAGATGAGCACCGCGATCGGAACGTTGACCTGCGACCCCTGCCCGAACTCCATCCGGCTCAGGCTCACCGTCAAACCGGGCGCCAGCTTGCCCAGAAGCACGCCAACCGCCATGCAGAGAAAAACCCAGACCGTCAGGTAACGCTCAAAGAAGGCGAGGCGCTTCGGCGGCGATGGCGGCATTGCTGGCGTGCCTTGGGCCGGGCTGGCGAGGGTGGTCATGGAGCGTCTTCCTCGAGGGCCGGAGTCAACCGCGACTATCCCCGGAAGCACCCGCGCCGGATGCCCCGGGACCCTCCGATGACGCCGTGCGCACCGGCGCTTCCAAAGCCCCGGGAAGGGATTCAACGAAACGCCGGATCTCGTCCCGAACCCGTCGGTAAACCGACAGCTTCTCCTCCCCGTCAGGAAGATGCTTCGTGAGCTTCGGCGGATCCTCGAAACCGACATGCACGACGCGCGTCTTCGCCGCGAACGTGGGACAATGCTCGTCCGCGTGCCCGCAAACCGTGACCACGTAATCGAATTCCACGGACCCCAGGTCGGCGGGCGTCTTGGAGTACTGACGGGAGATGTCGACCCCGGCCTCCGCCATCACCCGGATCGCATGCGGATTCATCCCGTGCTTCTCGATCCCGGCGGAGTACGGCTCCAGAACGGCGCTCTTGAGGTGGTGGGCCCACCCCTCGGCCATCTGGCTGCGGCAGGAATTCCCGGTGCAGAGGAACAACACTTTCATCGTTTGCATTGGCGTCGGCAGAGTTCGACAGGATCAAGTTGGAGAATCCGCTTCAGGGTCCCGGCATCCTCGCGAATGCGGGCCTGATCACCTGCGTGCTGGAAAACCCACTTCAACGCGGATCGAACCACGGACGGCGCCTCCGCGCCCGGCAGGGAGTAGTAGACCCAGCGCCCTTCCTTCCGCATCCGCACCAACCCGGACTGGTAAAGAAGGGAGAGATGCTTCGAGACGGTCGAGCCGGCCAGCGCGAGAAATTCAACCAGCTGACAGGCGCACAACTCCCCACCCCGCAGGGCAAACAGGAGCCGGATACGGCTCTCGTCCGCCAGGGCCTTGGTGATGTTCATGAACTCGCGCATGGCAGCCCCATGTTTCGTCCTGACGCGAAATATAGAAACACCCCTGAGCGTGCGGAGTCAACGGCGGGGACGCCGGGAACGCCCGGCTTCCGTTTCCGCCCTCTCCTCCTTCCGTCCTTCCATGCAGTGCAGCCGCCACCGCGAGGTGGCTGCAACTCACGACACATGCGACATGGACGTCGAGGCCCGATCCGGATGAAGCTCGAAACCCCAAACTCTCCCCCACCGACCATGCCAGGAAGACCACTCACCCGAAGCAGAATCACCTTGCTCATCGTGTTTTTCCTTCTGTTCGGCGGTTCCGCGGCCAACCCCGCAGTCGCAAGCTCCCTGGAGAAGCCCGAGTTCGAGCCGGCCCTGCGCGCCGCACTCCCGACAAACGCCGTCCCAACGACCGAGATCCTCCGCGCGCTGCCCTCCGCGCTCTGGAACAGCAACCGGACCGCCGTTGCCCTCGCCCTCCGCCGTCCTGCCGCCACCCTGGTCTATGTGTTCCTGCGAAAACCCGACGACACCTTCCAGGCCGTGGAGGTCAGCGCGGTCGAATCCGGAAATTTCGGAAAACTCGGGCGCCCCCGAAACGAGTACACCCGCTTTGAAACCCTCCCTGTTCGTTGGCTGCCCCGTGAGGATGGCCACTTCCAGGTGATGATCGAAACCCGGGCCTGGAGGGGACGTCAGCGATACCGGGTTTCAGAACCGCTGGTGATCCGGGCGGACGGAACGCCGATGTGGCGCTGAAGTCCAACCCCAACATTCTGGAGTGTCTCTATTCCCCGCTGCCGGAAAAGCAGACCCCCCTCGCCGACGAACTGCTGAAGATCCGTGAACGCTTCCTGTCCCAGATGATCTTCCGGACCTTCAACGGCTACGCCATGAGCCAGTTCAACGTCCCAACGACGAGGCGGCGAACCGGTCCCTGATCAGGGCACACCGCGAAGTGGCCAGCCACTGCCGTTCAATCCGCAGGCAACTGAAGGAACTCGCCGCCGATGGGAGCATCGCCGTTCTTGGGTCCCGGTTCGCCGGCCTTGCGCCACGTGACGCTCAGGTGACTGCCCCAGCCGCCCTCCTTGTGGAGCACTTCGATGAAGTAGCGTTTGCCCGCCTCGAGGCGGACGGGTTTCGAGATGGACTCGGGATCCAACAATTCCCACTTCCGCACACCCTTGGCACCACTGAGCTTGGCGATCCCCGCGAGTTTCGCCGCCGTTTCGTCGGTGCTGAGGGCCAGGGTGCTGCAGTCGTCGGAGCAAAGATAGAAGACGTAATGGGCGGACTCCTTCGGTACGAGCCAGCCGGACAGGCGCCGACCAAAGTTTTCGTGCGGAGTCGCGGGGGCCTCAAGGGCCACCACGGCGTTGGTGGCATCGGGGTGACCTGGGTATTTGCGGGACTTCAGCAGGTTTTCCACCGATTCGCCCCTCACGTCGAAGAAGAGTTCTTCCTTCAGGATCCCGCGGACGACCGGGTCCGCGGCATCCACCGCCCACACGGTCCGGCTGCGGACGCCGCGGTTCGCGGTATCGGGAGCTGAGGGCTGGATTTCGACCTGGTAACCTCCCATGTCCGCGGTTCTGGCGGTGGCGATCCGCAACACCGGGGTGGTGGCGCCGGGGATCGGCTGACGGTTGAAGGTCCATTGATAGGACCACGATCCGGGGGTGGTCACCGCGACGTTGAGCTCAAGAGGTTGACCGAGCGTGACCCGCGGGTAGGCGGGATGAGGCTGCGTGCCGAGGACCGGGTCGGGCTCGGTCTGGACCGTGATGGCCACGAGGGCGGGCTGGGAAAGCGGCAGGGCGATGACATCGATCGAAAGGACCGGGATTCCCAGCCGGGGATTGTCCCAGGAGACCGCCCCGAACTTGTTTCCCTTCGCAGCCACGCGGAACTCGCGGGCCTGCCGGTCGGCATAGTGAACCCGCAGCCGGAAGCCCTCGGCCTCGCCACCGGCGAGGAAGTGCAGGCGCGCAGCGCGCTGGTCGATGGGGATTCCCAGGATACCTTTGGCACGGCCGCTATGGGTGGGGACGGTGCTGAGAGAGATCACTCCCCGGAGATCGAACGGAGTGCCGCCCACGGCGAGGACGGGCGCGACGAACGGGGGCCTCGGCTGGGCGGCATTGGTGTGGGCTTCAGCCACCGGGCCGGTGAACCACGGCGTCAGGTCCACGAACCGGGCCGACAGGTTCACGGGCCGGCCGGCGAGGTTGCGCTCCGTGCGATTGCGCAGGGCGGCCTCGGCGAAGAAGCCGGGGCGTTGGGCGAGGGTGGCGACTCGCAGGTAGGCGGAGATCGGTTTGGGGGCGGTCGCGGTCAGGGCCTGGCCCAGGAGGGTTTGCGCCTCGTTGGTTTGGCCGCCGCGCCAGGCCAGCTCCGAGCGGATGGCCAGCACGTTGGGGTGGTCGGCCTGAAGCCGAACCGCACCCTCCAGAGCCCGGAGAGCTGCCTCGGGCTTGCCCAGTCGCAGGAGGACCTCCGCCCGGGACCCGTGGGCTTCGATCGACTCGGGGGCCCGCTCGACAGCTTGGGCCGCGTACCATTCGGCCGTCGACATCGTCCCGGGATCGGTCGGAGCGCCTTCGCGGAACTCCTCGTGGGACGCGATCTCACGCGCCAGCGCCGCGAAGATCCGGGCGTCGCCCGGGCTGATGCGGTGGGCGCGACGGAGGCTCAGGAGGGAACCTTCCGCGAGCAGCTCGTTGATCTCCGTGGGGACGGTGACCGAGGCGAGCGGGGCCACGGACCGGCTGGCGTGATCGGCAAAGAACCAGCGGGCCCATTGCTCGTAGAAATCCGCGCTGCCCGCCTGGGCGGGGACGGGGAGCTGCGCAACCGCCGCCTGGGCCTCCCGCAGGCGCTCCGATCCCAGCGGCTCGAGGTCGCCTTGATCATTGACCCAATGGCCGGCGACGGCTTCGGCCAGGGGCGGGAGCCAGTCCGGCACCGTGACGCCCCGGGGCGGCAGCAGGCGTTGATGGAGCTGGTTTCCGGCATACGTGGCGGCGAACACGCGGGTCATCTGCGGGTTGATCCCCACGCGGCTGACCCCGCCGTTCCCGTCCACGAACATCGTGTCCAACAAAGGCAGGGATGTGCTGAGGGACCAGAGCTGGACCGTCCCGCCACGATCCCCCGCGACGAGGAACTGGCTGTCCGCGCTGAACCTCGCGTGCACGATCGTGTTCGGTTGCGTCAGGGAGCGCGTCACCCGCCGCGTTGTTCCGTTCGCAAACTCCCACACGTTCGCCAGGCTGGGCACGTCATAGTAGCCGCTGCCGGCGGCGACTACACGCTGGCTATCCGGACTGAAGCCGACCCATCTCGTCGTCTCGCCGTGGTCGAATTCCGCTTCCAGTTCGCCCGTCTCCGCCTTCCAAACCTGGACGGTTCCGTCATTGGAGCCCGTGACAAGCCGCCGGCTGTCCGGGCTGAACGCGAGAGAATACAATCCCGAGGACGAATTGCGGTGGTGGAGGACCGGGCAGACGGGCTTGAGGTCGGCGGCGTCGAGCAGGGCGATGCCTTTGCCGGCGGAGGCGATCCGCCGGCCATCCGGGCTGACCTCCAAAAGATAGGGTCCTAGGGCCGGCTTGGCTTCGGCGATGATGCGGTCCGAGGGCAGATCCCAAACCTTCAGCGGAAGCTTGCCCTCCTCGTAGGTCCAGCTGCCGACGACCACGCGGTTCTCGCCGGCGAACCGGACCCGGTAGGGAAGGGTCATGCGCGGTGTGGGGAGGGTGTGCAGCGTCCTGCCCGTGGCGGTTTCGAAGACCTTGACGAGGCGCGTCCCCCCGATCTCGCAGTCGGCGACGATCTTCTCGCCGCTGGGGCTGAACCACGCCTCGGAGATGAGCCAGGTGGTGCCGCCGATGTCGACCACGTTGCCGACGTCGGCGGGAGAGATGCTGTGGATCAAGGTCCCGGTGGAGGGATCGAACACTTTCAAACCGTCCGAGCCGACCAGACCGTAACGGCCATCCGGGCTGAAGTGCAGCACGGGAGCCGCGCCCTGATAACTCAGGTGGGGATGGCGCGCGCCCGAGAGATCGCGGCCCAGGACGTGGACCGAACCCTGATCGAGTAGGGTGGAGCCCCAACCCTCCGAGGAACGGCGCGACACCACCAGCCAACGACCGTCCCGCGAGAACTCCACGCCTCCCACCAGCCCGGGCAGGGGCTCCGAAAGCGGAACGCCCTCGAAGGCGTCCCACAGTTGGATAGCGCCGGAGCCATCACGGATCAGGAACACCTCCCCTTCCGGGCTGAAATGCAGGCTGCGGATGCGCTCGCGGTGCCGCATAAAGTAGGTATGGCCCGGAGTCCGGCCCGAGCCGCCGGCCACGTTGCTGATGTGCGCCGGATCGCCCGGGTGGGTCAGGGATTCCCCCGTCCGGGCGTCCAAAAACATCAGCCGGCGATCGGTGAACGCGACCAGGATGCGATCGCCCGCCGGCGAGAACTCGATGGCCTGAAGCGAGTCGCTGGACCAGTGGCGTTCCGCGAGCACGGTGCCGGTGGAGAGGCTGCGGAGGACCAGCCGGTTGGTGTTGTGGACCATGGCTCCCAGACCGGCCACCAGGTGCTCGGCGTGGAAGGTGATGTTCGTTTCCGAAATCGTGCGCACGAGCCGGCCCGCGGGCAGGTCGAAGAGGTGGACCTCCATCCGGGGGTGGAGGATGCGGTTCCCGTACGGCAGGACCGTGTCGTGGGCCACCGCCAGCATCTGCCGGCCGTCGTCGCTGAAGGTGAACTCGTGTCCATGGCTGGTGCCGTGAACCTCGACTCCCAGTTCGTCCGGCACGCGCGCCAGGGGTTCCTGGAACCGGATGGCGTCACCACGCGCCTCGCCGGACGCCAGATCCCAGAAGCGGACGCTCAGCCCATCCTTGGCCCGTTCGACCAGCGTGCGCGAGTCCGGTGCGAGCGTCAGTAGACTCCCTTTCGCGGCGGGGATCGTCCGCGCGGCACCGGTGAGCGGAGGCGTCGGCCAGGCTCCGACCTTTCCGTCGCTGAAGGAACCGACCAGCCACTTGCCGTCCCGGGTGAAGGCGAGGAAGCCGCCGTGGGTCGAGGTTCCGGTCAGGGGCTGGCTCAGGGCGGCACCGGACTCGGCATTCCAGAACTGCACCGTGCCGTCGGCGAGTCGGCTCGCCGCCTTCAATCCCGGCCCCGGGGCGGGGCTGAGAATGGCAGCCACGATGGGGGCTTCGGCCCGGAGCGTGGCCAGGGGCGCAGCGGGCTGGGTGAACGGCTCGAACACCTGCGCGAGACCGTTGGTGTCCACGTACAGGAATCGTTTGCCATCGGCGCTCAGGGTGGGCATCCGGCGGCTTCCGGTGGCGGGAATGTCCATCAGTCGCTCCGCCTTCCAGGTGTTCCAGACGCGGAGGTCGTAGTTCAGGCCCCGGGTCACGAGCAGGCCCGTGGAGCGGTCGAGGGCTTGGTCGTAGATGGGCTGGTCGTGGGTGAGGGGCGGCAGGGTGTCGAGGGCGAAGCCTCGCTCGGTCAGGGTGGAGATCAGACGGGTGGCGGCGGGCCAGTGGCCGGGATCGGTCCTCAAGGCACGGGCGAGGCGGGCGATGCCTTTCGCGGGTTGGCCGGCTTCGAGCGCGTGGTGGCCGGCGCTGAACTCGGCCCGGGTGGTCGAGCGCACGAGCTGGTCGTTGGCGCCGTCGAGACGGGTGGCGAGCTGGGTGGCGCGATTGCGTTCCTGTTCGGCGGTGCCGAGACTGACCTTGGCGAGACGTTCGGCTTCGCTGGCCTTGTCCGCCGCCTCCCGGGCCTTGGCGGCCTGGGCGGAGCTGTAGCCGGCGCTGACCACCAGAAGCGCGGCGATGCCAGCGGCAAGAGCGAGGCCGGCCCGGTGCCGCCGGGCGTATTTGGTGAACAGATAAACGGCGGTCGGGGCGACGGCTGAGACAGGTTCGTTGTTCAGGTATCGACGCAGGTCCTCCGCAAAGGCGTTCGCGGATTCGTACCGCCGGGTGCGGTCCTTCTCGAGAGCCTTGAGCACCACCCAGTCCAGGTCGCCCCGGATCTGCCTCTGGAAACGCTGGGTGTCGACGCGTCGTTTCCGGGCCAGGGTGGCGAGCTCGGCGGGCTCCAGTTTGCTGACACGCGTGGAGGGCCGGAGCGCTTCGACCTCCTGGATGCAGCGGCGCACTTCATCGAGCCCGGCGATGGTGAGAGCCTTGACGTCCAGGGGGGGCTTGCCGGTGAGCAATTCGTACAGCAGGACGCCCAGGCTGTAGATGTCCGAGCGCGTGTCGATGTCCAGCCCGCCGAGACCCGCCTGTTCGGGACTCATGTAGGCCGGGGTTCCGATGAACTGCTGGAACCGGGTGAAGGCCGTCTGGTCGGTGAGATCCTGATGGGTGGCTTTCGCGATGCCGAAGTCGATGACCTTCACCACGGGTTTGTCTTCGTGGATGGTCACCATGACGTTGGAAGGTTTGATATCGCGGTGAATCACGCCTTTCTGGTGGGCGTGTTGAAGGGCCTCACAGACGGAGAAGAAGAGCTCGAGGCGTTGGGTGGTGGTGAAATGGGCCTCGTCGCAAAACCGGGTGATGGGCACGCCGCGGACGAGTTCCATGACGAAGAACGGCCGGCCGCTTTCCGTCGCCCCACCATCGAACACCTTGGCGATGTTGGGATGGTCCATCAAAGCCAGCGCCTGGCGCTCCGCCTCGAAACGGGCCACGACCTGGCGGGTGTCCATGCCCAGCTTGATGATCTTCAGCGCCACCCGGCGGCGGACGGGTTCCTTCTGCTCGGCCATCCAAACCTCGCCGAAGCCGCCTTCGCCAATTTTCTCCAGGAGCTTGTAACGCCCAATCTGCTGGCTCGGCACGGCGGACGGCACAGAACACACCGGTGCATCCGACCCGAGGGCGGGCCGGTCATCGCCGGAAGGTGCGGGGATCTGCTCGGACGGATCGGTTTCGGGGAGAAAACGGCTGGCCTTGGCGTCGGCGGCAAGCAGTGCGTCCAGGCGGGCACGGACTTCAGGCTGACCGTGACAGATCTGGTCCAGGAACGCCTTTCGGGCCGCCATGTCGGGCTGCTGGAGCGCGAGGTCGAAGAGCTCGTCGATCCGGGGTCGGTCGGAAGGGTTCATGCGGCAAGGGGGCGGCGGTGGCTGAAATGAGTGTTTGGGAGTGTGGGCATCCGACCTGCAAGGGGCGATACCAGAGGGCAGTGCGCCAATCCCGGTCCAAAACGATCAGGACCCGTGATTCAAATCGCCCCGATGCGGCGCATCTCGGCGTTGTCGAACGGGTGGGCGGGTCGGGGGCGCCGGGGACCGGACCTTTGGAGTGCTGCGACTTGTCGCAGCTTTCGATTCGCCGCCCCGCGTGTCCCCAATGCCGGAGCGCCCACCGACGTCGGTTCGCCAGCCCGCGTTGAATCCAAAGCGGCGACATGTCTCCGCAGTCCACGCCGTCCAATCTGTTTTCCCCTCCAACGGCAGGTCTCGCTCGCCGACCAGTCGGAGATGCGCCCAACCCGAGGCGAGGCGAAGCGGCGGCCTTTCCGGGAGCCTTGGTCCTGGGTAGGTTGCCTTCATGAGTGAGGTGACCGTGCTGATGGAGCGGCTGCAGCAGGGGGACGGCCGTGCGGCGGATGAACTGTTGCCGCTGGTCTACGAGGAACTCCGCCGGCTGGCAGCCTCACGTCTGGCCCAGGAAGCGGCGGGCCACACACTGCAAGCGACCGCCCTGGTGCATGAGGCATGGCTGCGGTTGGTGGGCCAGGGGGATCCCGAGCGCCGTCCCGAATGGAATGGACGCGCCCACTTCTTCGGCGCAGCGGCGGAAGCGATGCGTCGGATCCTCGTGGAACGGGCCCGGAAGAAAGCCCGGATCCGCCATGGGGGCGCGCAGCAACGGGTGGACTTCGAGCAGGCCTCCTTCGCTTCAAAAGACCCCGACGAAATGGTGCTGGCCCTCAACGATGCCCTGGAACAGCTGGCGTTGGAATCGCCGCTGAAGGCGGAGGTGGTGAAACTCCGGTATTTTGCCGGCATGGAGCACGCCGAAACCGCCCGCGCGCTGGGCATCGCCGAAATCACCGTCCGCCGCCACTGGAAGTACGCCCGGGCCTGGCTCTACGCGGAGCTCAACCCGGACCGGGTTGGGTCGGCAGAGACAGCAGAAAATCGCGGACGCTCTCCGGGGTAATGCCGCCGGGCGAGATCCACGCTCATCCCCACCTGCCGCTCGGCAAGGGGCGCGGTTTGACACCCCCTTGTTTCCGTCTCTGGGTGGCCCTCCCCGACAAAGGCCCGACACCCACAGCCATCTGTTCAACGCATCAAACGAATGACGCGCGCAGCCGCTCAACCCGCGACCACCAGGCGGGCAAGCTCCATCACCCGGTTCCTTCGAAAACGATTCGCCTTCCTCCTCTGGCCCGTCGA
>CAYZAE010000060.1:0-34373 GCA_964476125.1 uncultured Verrucomicrobiota bacterium
TCCCTATCCATCCCCTGGTCGACAACTCGGAGACGCCCGCGCCCGCCGCGCCCCGCATCTTTTCAAATAACCGCTTGGCATCACTCCGACTTTCGGAGATGGTCCTGCTTTCTGATCCGTCGCTGATCCGATCAGCACGGGTGGTCCGAGAGTGTAACCGTTCGCGCCCGCCGCGTTCCCTGCCAACAGAAGGCGCGGAACCAATTCACCGGCGCGAGACCGGGTGAGAGGGTTCCTGGCTTCGTCCATCTTCCTTCCGCTTTAGAAAGTTCCTGGCTGCCGGGCGGGTAGTCCCCTGGGAACGTCCTGATCGTATCGTTTCGTTCGATGAATAAAGTCACCTCCCCGGTGGCGGACCTTCGGTCCCGCCGGGCTCCTGTCCGCTTGGAGGCCTCCGCCTCCAAGCCTCTGCTCAGTCCCCGTCTTCCGTCGGCTCGGATTTCCTCCGCTGCTCCTGTCCGAAAGGCCTCTGAACTCCCGCGTTCCAACGGCTCCCGAAGCCCCGGAACCAACCGGAATTCCGGCCCTGTCGTCCCGCGGCAATCCACCGCCGAGACCGACCTCAACCTCATCCCGGGCCGGATCCGAATGAACCGCGCGGGCAAGGGATTCCTTCAGCCGGACAACCCGGAATTGCCGGAGATCGCCATCCCCGAAGGCGCGACCGCCACGGCCCTGCACGAGGACCGTGTCCTGGTCCGCCGCGACGCCCCGACCCGCGGCCCCGGCCCCGGCCCCGCCACGGGCCGCGTCATCCGCGTGCTGGAACGTCGACGCACCCGCATCGTGGGTTCGCTCGCCCGCAATCGGGACGGATTCCACGTGATTCCCGACGATCCGCGCATCCCGCACGACATCCAGGTTCCCGCTCCCCGGGACCTTGGCCGCGCGGCGTACCCGGGCGATAAGGTCGTGGTTGAAATCGGCGAATGGCTTTCGCGCCAGACGCAACCCGAGGGCGAGATCGTCGAACTGCTCGGCGCTCCTGATGAAGAGGGCGTCGACATGCTCTCCGTGCTGCGCCAGTACGACCTGCCGCTCCACTTTCCGCGCCCTGTGCTCCACGAGGCCCGTGCCTACGGCACCACAGTGACCGCGGCCGATCTGACGGGACGCATCGACTGCCGGGGCCACCGGGTGGTCACCATCGACCCCGATGACGCGAAGGATTTCGACGACGCCATCCATCTGGAACGTGCCGGTGCCGATCAATGGCGCCTGTGGGTTCACATCGCGGACGTCTCGCACTACGTGAAGCCCGGCACGGCCCTGGACGCCGAGGCCCGGCGCCGCGGCAATTCCACCTACCTCGTCGACCGCGTCATTCCGATGCTGCCCGAGGCGCTGAGCAACGAGCTGTGCTCGCTCAAGCCCGACGTGGAACGGCTCACCAAGTGCGTCGAGTTCCTGCTCTCCAACGACGGACGCGTGCTCGGCACCAAGCTCTATTCCGCCGTCATCCGGTCCCAGCGCCGGTTCAGCTACGGCGAGGCGCTTGCCATCCTGCAGCGCCCCCCGACCAACGCGATCGAGGGCATGCTCCACGACGCCCACGAACTGGCCCAGCGCATCCGCCGGACGCGCTTCGAACGCGGATCGCTCGAACTCGATTTCCCCGAAACCAAGATCCGGCTCGATGAACGGGGACGCGTGCTGCGCATCGACAAGATCGAGAACGACGTGTCCCACCAGTTGATCGAGGAGTTCATGCTGCTCGCCAACGAGGCCGTCGCCGGCCGCCTGACCCAGGCCCGCCGTCCCGCCATCTACCGGGTGCATGAAGACCCGCAGCCGGCCCGGCTCCAGGAATACCGCGAGTTGGTGCTCGGCCACAACGTGCCCTGCGGCAACCTGCTCCAGCGCCGCGAAATCCAGCGCCTGCTCCGAACCCTCTCCGACCACCCTGTCGGACCGGCCCTCCGCATCGGCTTCCTCAAGTCGCTGAACCGCGCCCGCTACGACATCGAACCCAAGGGCCATTACGGGCTCGCGAAGCAGGACTACACCCACTTCACCTCGCCGATCCGGCGCTACGCCGACCTGCTCGTGCACCGCGCGGCCTTCCATGCCGTGCCCCTCGCCCCCGCCGAACTCCGCGAAGCGGCCGAACACATCTCGCTCACCGAACGGAACTCCGCCGACGCCGAGCGCGACAGCAAGGACGTCAAAATGTTCGCCCACCTCCAAAAGCAGTTGGACGGCGAACGACTCGAATCCTACCCGGCCCTGGTGACCGACGTCCGGAACTTTGGCTTTTTCGTCGATGTTCCCGGCCTCGCCATGAGCGGTCTGGTGCCGGTGTCGGCCCTTGAGGACGACTACTACGTGTTCGATGCCGAACGCAATCAGCTGCTCGGGCGCCGCACCCGGCGCCTGTTCCGGCTCGGCGACAAGGTCACGGTGCAGGTCAGCCGGATCGAGCGATTCAAGAAGCAGGTCGACTTCCGGCTGGTCCGCGAAGCCCGGCCCCAACGGGGCACCCCCACCCGCGGGGCAACCGCTTCCGGTCACCGTCCCCGTCCAGGCACAACCGCCCGGAATCCGGCTCCCCGACGAGCGACTTCCGCAGCCGTGGCTGTCGCCCGGCCCGTGTCGGCGACGCGTCCCGACCCCCGTCGACTCCGAGCCCCTGTCGCGCCCGCGCCCCGCGCGGCGTCGCAGTCGTACCGGCCGTTCCGGCTCCAGGGCGGTTCCTCGAACCGCCGCCAGCGCTGAGGCTCGCTGCGATTCCGGTTCCAATTCCACCCCAACGAGCCTGCGGACCGCGCTTCGAAGCGAGCGGCGTGGACTGCGGAGTCATGTCTCCGCTTTGGATTCAACGCGGGCTGGGGAACCGACGTCGGTGGGCGCTCCCCCATCGGGGACGGACGGGACGGCGAATCGAAAGCTGCGACATGTCGCAGCACTCCAAAGGACCGGCCTTCGGCCCACCCGATCCCGTCCAACCGTTCGACAACTCGGAGATGCGCCGCAGGAGCCCCCTCCGGCCCATCCTGTTCATCCTGTCCTCCCCCCTGCCAGGGGTTGGCAGTCCGAACCTCATTCGTAGACAAACTGCGCCGTCGCACGACACGCCGAGCCGGCGCGGAACCGGGCCCAGTAGGCCGAAAGCCCGTCGGGCAGGCGTCGAACCAACTCCCGCTTCGCCGGAACCTCGAACCGTTCCTGAACCACCCAGGTCCCCCGCCCGGTGATGTCGACCTCGAGTTCGAAGGCAACCGGACCGGCAGCGTCATGCGCCAGGGTCAGCGTCTTCCGATCGTAGCCCGTCATGAGGTACGGATCGCTCGGACGTCCCGGTTCAACCGCCGTGTCCTTCCACGGCCCCCCCCGGCCCCGCGGTTTGCCCAGGCGCCACAAGTCCTCCACCTGCCCCACCCACAAGGCACCGCGGCCGTCCTCGGACCGGATCACACGAGGATCGCGCGCCGGCGTTCCCAGGCGCACGCCGCTCAGGAAGAGGAGTCCACGATAGGTCGCGTAATCGCGCACATGACGGTTGTGGGTCGTCACCGGTCGCAGGCCCGCTGCTCCCCCGGCATTCTCCGCCGGCAATTCATAGAAGGTGCCGTGCGCATTGAACAAATCGCGCTCCGTGCAGACCTCCCGACACACCCGCTCCCGGTCGTTGCCCGCCTCCGCATCAAACGAAGGATCCCCCTTCGGAAGGCGCCAGGTGCCCTGGCGATCCCGGTAGATCACCGACGCGGCATCCACCGACAACACCCCGCGCGGAATGGCCGCGTTGGTTCGCATCCACGCCACGCCCCTCGGATCCGCCAGCAACCGAAAGCGGAGACCGGCGTCCACTTCGTACAACGAACCTTCCGAAGTCAGAAGCCGCAGGCCGCCCTTCGCTCCGCCCCCAGCATGGAGCCATCCGCCGGAAATCTCCGACTCCGGATCGCCCGGTCGTGCCAGCGACTCAAACATCGGGTCGGGTCGGCTACCCCGGGAATCCCGATTTCGGTAGGCGAACGCCGCAGTGACTCGCACGGCCGACTGCTCCGCCACGCACCGAACCCAGGCCCCTGACTCCGAAGACCTGAACTCGGTGAAGACATGGCCGCGCGCGGGAACCTCGACGCGACGGAGCAGCTTCCACTGGTCCTTTCCGTCGCGGTCGATCTCCAGCCGAAACGCGACCGCCCCCTCCGTTTCGTGGGCCAGATGCAGGGAACGCCGGTCGTACCCGCTGAAGAGAAACGGATCCGACACCGCGCCCGCCGCCACGTCTTCATCCGCCCACACCGAACCCCGTCCGATCACGGGCCCGGAGGCGTCGAGATCGGCAGGCCGCGCGAACCAGAGATTCGATTGCGAGACGTCCGGAGGTGCGAGGCGACCCTTGGCCGGCCGGGTGTTGAGGAACTCACTCCGGGCCGAATCATCGCACCCGAGCACGATCCGGTCCTGCCACCGACAGAAGTCGCCCACGACCTTGAGGTAATTGCTGCGCGGAACGATGCCGGCGCTGCGTGCGATCGAGAACTCCCGGGGAAACCGCCAGAAGGCCCCGTGCATGGTCATGAGCAGCGAGGACTCCCCGATGTCCCGGATGCGCGGCCATTCGGTGTTCCACCCGTGCGCACCGTCGTAGGCGTGGCTCGACTTCGGCAGGCGATAGGCCTGCCACCGGCCGTGGTCGCGCAACATCAGGATCAGCGACCGATGATCCCAGCCGATGGACCACACCGGGTCCGTTTCCGGATGTTCGCTGCCCGAAAGCCCTCCCGGCCCGGTCACTTCGGTGAACTGGTTCCTGCGGACCACCTGCCAATTCGTTCCGTCCCATTCCGCCAGACATCCCGATTCGATGTCCGGTCGCCGCTGGGCCTCGGGCGAGAGTTCGCCGTTGTTGGCGTACACCAACCGCCCCTGACCGGAATAGAGCCCCTTCCCGTGATACCCCGGGAGCAGGGCCCCCGCGTGGGTGGGCTGTCCGTTGGCATCAGGATAGATCTCCCGGACCGCCAGGGAATGAACGTCCACCTCGTAGAAACCCTCCTCCATGGTGGCGTAGTACATCCGGTTCGCCGGATCCGTCAGATGCCTTGCCGCCCCCGTCAAACGCCCCGGCATGACGCCCGGCGGAATGACCCGCACCGACCCCTCGCGATCGATGGCATAGGGTCCGAGGAACAACTGACCGGATTCACGATGAACGAAGCGGCTCGCCGGCGTGCCTCCCACGCTCTCGGGCCGGACGTCACGACCGAGGTCGGGCCGGATCTCGTAAAGCTTGTCGGTCGATCCCCGCGGGCGATGCGGCGCATAGGTGATCACCCAGAGGCGCCCCGCCCACGGCACCACGCCGCCCGTCCCGCACTCGTTCTCCTCGTTGACCATGGCGAGGTGCGGATAAACGCC
This sequence comes from uncultured Verrucomicrobiota bacterium, assembly GCA_964476125.1. Lineage (GTDB taxonomy): Bacteria > Verrucomicrobiota > Verrucomicrobiia > Limisphaerales > CAIMTB01 > CAIMTB01. The sequence goes on from CAYZAE010000060.1 coordinate 5,371, forward strand.
CGACCACGAGCGCGGTGGCGATTCGGGCGCGGCGGCGCCAGAAACTCCCGCAGCCCACGCCATTCCCACCACCAACCCAAGCCCCAGCCCCAGCCCTCGCGCCAGGAGACGGAAACAGATCGCCGTGAATGGGGAGTTCATCGGGAGGAACGGCTCTCGCGGAGGCCCGTACCCATCGACGCCACGGCCGTCAGAATCTGCTTCCGTGCCGCGTCGAGATCGTCGGCTTTTTCCAAAGGCAGATACACCGCCCGCAGGATCAGGCGATAGGCCTGCCCCACCTTCGGCTGCGGGATGTACCACTGGAAATCCCACGCCGGACATCCCTTCCCGCCACCCGACGGCGACTGACTCAACCACACGTCGTCCGCAGGACGAAAGTCCTGCACGAAAGCCATGCCGCGGCATACGCCGAAGTACCACGGCTCCTCGTAACGCAGCCGGGAAAAGCCAAAGGGCAGTTCCAGCGGAAAGGCCGGATCCTGGGCGAACTCACGTCGGTCCTCCCGCGCCCGGTGCGTCGCCAGAGTCCCATGCGCGGGCGTGACGCCGCGAAGCCAGACCACCGGCGCCGTGAGCGAGACCTCGGGAGCTCCCCGGAAATGGATGTCCAGGGACTCCGGCCGGTCGATGTAGCTCGCCCAGAAAAGGCCGCAGTAGCCGTTGCGAAAGGTGTCCCGCCGGGGAATGCACTCGAAGGTGGTCTCGATGACTCCGCCCGGCAGAAACCGATAACGAAGGCAGCTCTCCAACCCCCAGTGCGGCGTCGGCCTCTGGTACAACTCGACCGTGGTCGGGTCCACAACGCGAAGTTCCATGGGCGCATGGCGGGGTTCGAAGAGAATCTCCCGCGGCTGCACCGTGCCGTCATGGATGTGCTCGAAGTTCAGCCCGGCGTAGCGAGGCACGAAAAGATTCCGCGGCTGACGCGCGTGGCGCAGCGCCCCCAGTCCACTGTACCCCGCCGCATGGCCCGGCAACACCTCGTCGTCCACCGCCCGGTTGTCCACCACCACCGCCTCCAGCTCGCCCTGGCGCACCACGACATACGGCTTCTCCGGCACGGTGTATCGCACCGACGGATCGGTCAGCGAGGTTCCGGCCGCCGCGCCGTCCTTGGTCTTCGAGCCGCTGTCCGGGGTGGTTGCCCCGGCCCCCGCGCCCGCACCCGTGTGCTCCGGAAAGTCCTTCGCATACCGCGCCAGCAGCGCCGGAACATCGTTCGTCACCACGTAAATCTTGCCCCGGATGTCCTTCGTCTCACCCGGTGCCAAGCCACCCACGCGAAGATCGGAGTGCAGACAACGAATCACACCCTGGAACAATTCCTGGTACGGCTCCCATGCCGTCGCAAACAGCATCGTGTCGTCGCCGCTGAACGCTCCGATCAAGCCGTTGTCCGGAACCAGCGGACTGAGCGGACGCGGGTTTACATCCGTTCGCGGCACACCCTTCGGACACCACGTCTGGCCCGGAGTGTACCGCGCCTCCTTCACCCAGGGGCGGATCTCCGACATGCGGGTGAGTTTGCCCCCCAGGAAAAGGAAACATTTCGGCAGGTAGTCATCGAGGTCGCGTCCCCGGGGATCGTACCCGGTGAACTCCGCCAACCTCACGCAGGGCTGGGCCCAGTGAGCCTCCGATCGCTTCGACCCGGGATTGTGCGCGCGCAGCCTGAAATCGACCTCGTCCTCCCGGGCCGTGACGACGTGCTCCACGGTCACCCCGTCCGCGAGCTCGTCCCGCAACCGGAGGGTCTTCCGATCCTCCGACATTCCCAGCACGCGGACCTGATGCGGAATCACTGTGTGCTTCACCCAGTCGGCGTCGGTCGAGCCCGGACGGCAGTAGGCCTCGAGGTAATTGATCCGAATGTCGCGGCCCGGGATGCGGGCACCCCGGATCGTTAGCCAGTGCGGCGCCTCGAACGACAGCGTCAAACCGCCCGCCGCCGGATCGGCCGCACGGACCGGCCAGCCCTGAAGCAGCAGAAATGCCGAAGCGAGGAAGGCCGCAAGGCCACGACAGAATGGGTTCATGGTGGGGGAAGGGTTCGCAGTCGGGATAAGCCGGATCCTGAGGGACCGCGAACCCATCGCCAAGCGCCGAAGCCGGTCTGCAATCCCCGCGCAAAGGACCGCCTGCAGTCCGGTTGGCACCACCAAGTTCACGAAGCGCACGAAGGGCATGCGGGGAGGGAGAATTCTCGCATCCGCTCCAGGCAAGTTTGCTCGGGTGGTTTCAATCGGCCTTCCTTCGTGGCCTTCGCGTGCCCTTCGTGGTTCATCTCCGGGGGATTCGGGACCGACCGACGCTGCAGTCTTGCCCTCGTCCCCGGCTTCCCGTTCCCTCCCCGCATCGTGTCGACCTCCGCCTCCCCAGCCCTCCCCCTGCCCGACCGGCATCCGCGGGGACTCTACACGCTCTTCTTCACCGAGATGTGGGAGCGGCTCAGCTACTACGGCATGCGCGCCCTGCTCGTGCTGTTCATGGTCGACAAGGTCCAGAACGGCGGACTCGGTCTCACCGACGAAGTGGCCACCGCGATCTACGGCCTGTACACCGCCGGGGTCTACCTCGCCGCCCTGCCAGGCGGATGGATTGCCGATCGACTCCTCGGCGCCCAGAGGGCCGTCTGGATCGGCGGCATCCTGATCGCCGCCGGCCATTTCTCCCTCGCCATTCCCAGTTCCACGACGTTCTTCCTCGGACTCCTTCTGATCGTGATGGGAACCGGCCTGCTGAAACCCAACATCAGCACCCTGGTCGGCCAGCTTTATCCCGAGGGCGGCGCCCGACGGGACGCCGGTTTCACGCTCTTTTACATGGGCATCAATCTCGGGGCCGCGATCGGCCCCCTGGTCTGCTCGCTGCTCGGTGAAAAGCTGAACTGGCACTACGGCTTCACCGCCGCCGGCATCGGCATGGTGTTCGGCCTCGTCCAGTTCCACCTGACCCGACACCACCTCGGCGACGCCGGACGCGACCTCCCCCACACCTCCGCGCCTGAGGAACGACGCCGCGACACCCGCCTGCTCAGCCTCGGTCTGGCCACCTTCACGGGCATCGCCCTGCTGGTGTTCCTTGGAATCCTTCCCATCAACCCCGTCTGGCTCGCCCGCCGCACCGCCCTCGTCATCGTCGGCATCGCCATCGCCTGGTTCATCCGCACCTTCCTGTTCGCCGGACTCAACCCCGTCGAAAAGAAACGACTCGGCGTCATCGCGCTCCTGTTCCTCGCCTCCGCCATGTTCTGGTCCGGCTTCGAACAGGCCGGTTCATCCCTCAATCTCTTCGCCGACCGCCATACGCAACGACTCCTCGGCGGGTTCACCATCCCGGCCGGCTGGTTCCAATCGCTCAACGCCGTGTTCGTCATCGCCCTGGCGCCCGTGGTGGCCGCGCTTTGGATCGGCCTGGCGCGACGGGGTTCCAGCCCTCCTTTGGTCGCCAAACTGGCCGCCGGCCTCCTCCTGCTTGCCGCGGGCTTCGCCGTGCTGGTAGTGGGGTCCCGACGCGCCCTCGCCGGCGGTCCCGTCCTGCCCACCTGGCTCATCGCCACCTATCTCCTCCACACCCTCGGCGAACTGTTCCTCAGCCCCGTCGGACTCAGCTCGGTCACCAAACTCGCTCCCCAACGACTCGCCGGCCAGATGATGGGCGTCTGGTTCCTCGCCACCTCCCTCGGCAATCTGCTCGCCGGTCTCTTCGCCGGATCCGTCGCCGGCGACAACGCCGCCGACATGCCCGCCCGTTTCCTCCAGGTCGTGCTCACCGCCGGAATCACCGGCCTCGTTCTGCTGCTGGTCGCCAAACCCGCCCAACGACTTGTGCGAGCGTAGGTGGTAGGTCGTGGGTCGTGGGTCGATCAGAACATGGATGGTGGTGTGGTTCGACATCTCACCGAACTCAGGACTCCCTACGACACACGACCTTCGACCTACGACCGACTCCTTTCTCCCTACTCCGCACTCCCCACTCCGCACGCCAGTGGCTCCTCTTGACACTCCACTGCCCAGCCTCCAATATATCCGCGTCCGATACATCCACGCCGGACACAAACCATGGCCGCCGGAACCGTTGATCCCGAGTCCTTCCTCCCGCTGACCCCTGCGGTGTTTCACATCCTGCTGGCGCTCGCCGACGGCGAACGTCACGGGTATGCGATCATGCAGTCCGTGGCCGAGGCCACCGAAGGCAAAGTCACCATGGGCCCCGGCACGCTCTACGGCACGATCAAGCGGCTGCTGGAAGGCGGGCTGGTCGAGGAACACGAGGAACGTCCGGACCCTGCACTCGATGACGAACGTCGACGGTACTACCGATTGACCGGGCTCGGTCAGGCCGTGGCCTCGGCCGAAGCCCGCCGCTACGACACCCTGCTGCGCACCGCCCGACGCAAGGGGTTGCTGTCCAAACCCGCCCTTTCCTGAACCGGACTCCTTGCCGTCCCTATGAACACGAGCTCCCCCGAAACCCAAGGTGAACGGGAACGCGAACCCTCCTGGCTGGTTCGCGGCTATCGCGTGCTGCTTTGGTTTTATCCCGCCGCTCACCGGCAAAAGTTCGGACCGCCCATGGATCAACTGTTCCGAGATCAACTCCGCGACAGCCGCTCCCGCCCCGGCTCCTCCTCCTCCACCGCCCGTCTTGTCTTCCGCACGTTTCTCGACTTCCTGCGCTCCTGTCCCGCGGCGCACTGGGACCAATTCCAACACCGATCCCCCATGAAACTGAACTTCCTCGGAGGCCGAGCCAGTGTGATCGCCGGCTTGGTGGTAGCCGCGCTGATCTTCTCGGCCGGCGCCGTGGTGACTTCGCTGATCCCGCGAACCTACATGAGCAGCGCACGATTCGCGTTTCAGTCTCCCAGGCCGAACCCCACCCCGGGCACCGCGACCCTTCCCCACGCATCGACCGCAGTCCCGGATCCCTTCGAATTGAATAGTTTGCTGGAAATGACGCGTTCGATGGATGTGCTCGCCCAGGTGGCGACGCGGCTGGACCTCGCCACCACCTGGAGCCCGATTTACCTCAGGGAAGGAACTCTCCAGCCCAGCGAGATCGCCTCCATTCTCATGGACAAGGTCAAAGCCCGGCAGTTCAGAAACACCTCGATGATCGAGGTTCGGGTCTACGACCGGGATCCCGCCCTGGCGGCGAAGATCGCCAACGGCATCGTGGAAGTCCTGCGGGAGGTCGATTCGCGGAAGCGTCCGGGGGTTCCCTCCTCCCTGATGCTCGCCGATGCTGCCGAGCCCGGACTCCGTCCGATCCTGCCGAATGTTCCGTTGAACCTGGTGATGGCGGCGTTGGTCGGCCTGCTGTTGGGCGCCCTGGCGATGGTGTTGATTGTGCTCCTGCGACAACTGCTGCGACACCGATCCCGAACCGCAGCTGCGGGGTAGGCCCGGGCTGTTCCGAGTTGGAGGATTCGAAGTGCTCCCTTCCCTGGGTTCTGAATAGGTTATGAGGCATGCGTTCGCCGCGAGTGGGGTTCCTGCTGACGGCCGTCCTGTGCCTATGGGTCTCCGGGATGGCCGGACTGATCTATCAGGTCGTTTGGACCCGGTATCTGACGTTGTTGCTCGGACACACGAGCCACGCGGTCGTGGCGGTGTTGGTGGCGTTCATGGGGGGATTGGCGCTGGGCAACGCCTGGATTGGGCGGCGTGCGGACCATTTGAAGCGGCCGCTGGCGTGGTATGCGTTTCTGGAATTGGGGATCGCGCTCTTTGGCCTGCTGTTCCCCGGATACTTTCGGGCGTGCGAAGCGCTTCATGACGCGATCGCCCGCGGCATGGAGCCAGGAAGCCCCTGGTTGACGGGGCTCAAACTGATGACCTCGGTGGCGGTGATCCTGCTGCCGGCCACGCTGATGGGGGGCACGTTGCCGGTATTGACCCGCCTGGTGACCCATCACCTGGGGGAACTTCGTTCGCGCGTCGCGGGGTTGTACTTCATCAACAGTCTGGGAGCGGTGATGGGCGTTTGGGTGGGTGATTTCTGGTGGATTCCGTCGTGGGGCTTGGAGGTGACCGTATGGGGGGCGGCGGTGTTGAACCTCGGGGTCGGAGTGGCGGCCCTCGGGATGGAACGACGACTGGCGCGGCGCGGCGTAATGATGGGCGAAGCCCTGGAAACCGGGACGAAACCGGAGGGTCCGACGGAGGAATACGCTCCCTTCGAGTGGCGATTGGCGGTGATCGCCGCGGGAGCGTCCGGTTTCGTCGCGATGCTCTACGAGGTGGTGTGGACCCGGTTGCTGGCGCTGGCGCTGGGGTCGTCGACCCACGCGTTCTCGATCATGCTGATCACCTTCATTTCCGGCATCGCGGTGGGCGCGTGGATCGTGGCCCGGTGGGAGGGGCTTCGGCGGACCTTCGACGCGTTTGGATGGGCGGAACTGGCACTTGCGGTGGCCTTGGGAGGCTCGATGTTTGGTTATCATCGGCTGCCGTGGATTTTCGCGCAGCTCAGCGGATGGGTGGCGCGGGCACCCGAGAACCATTGGTTGTACCAACTGCTTCAAGGGGGCGTTTGCTTCGCGGTGATGTTTGGACCGGCGGTGCTCTTGGGAATGACCCTGCCGCTGGCGAGCCGGGTGGCCACCGCGAAGGTGGCCGAGACGGGACGCCGCGTGGGCCTGGTGTTTTCGGTCAACACCGTCGGCACGGTGCTGGGGGCCGGCCTGACGGGTCTCGCGCTGATGCCCTGGCTGGGCCTGGCGCGGACGATGGCCCTGGGGGTCGCGATCAATGCCGCAATCGCCCTGCTGGTCCTGCTCCGGCACGGACGCTTTTGGAAAGGCTGGATGTGGGTGGGGGCGGCCGGGCTCATGGCGCTGTGGGTGGCCTTCGCAGGCGCGGTGCTTTCACCGAAATGGGATCGCGCCTTTGCCTTGGGACTCTGGCGAGACCGGGGCGCCGCCCCCTCGTGGGAACAATTCGAAGAACGCCTGCGACGATTCGACCTGAGATCGCACCGGGACGGCGCCGGAGCCACGGTGGTGGTCGAGGGCTGGCAATCCAGCCGGCCCGGTCCGCTCGACGTCAGTCTGCGAGTCAATGGCAAGACCGACGCGAGCAGCCGCGCCGACCTGCCCACCCAGTTGTTGTCGGGCCACCTGCCGATGCTCAAGCACCCCGCCGCCCAGGATGTGCTCGTGGTCGGCGTGGGGAGCGGCATCACGGTGGGCGCCGTCCTGACCCACCCCGGCGTCCGCCACGTGGACGTCGTCGAGATCTCCCCGGAAGTCATCGATGCGGCGCGAGTCTGGTTTGGTCCCCACAACAATCGCGCCCTGGAGGACTCGCGGACCCGGGTGGTGGTGGATGATGCGAAATCGTTCCTGCGAAACTCGGATCAGACCTACGACGTGATCGTCACGGAGCCGTCCAATCCCTGGATGGCCGGGGTGTCGGGGGTGTTCAGTCTGGAGTACTACCAGAGCTGCCGGGCCCGCCTGCGGCCCGGGGGAGTCGTGGCGCAATGGGTTCAGCTTTACGAGACGAGTGATGCAGCGGTGGAGATGGTGATGGCGACGTTTGGGTCGGTTTTTCCCTTCTTTTCGATCTGGGAAACACTGCCGGGTGACCTGCTTTTGGTGGGGATGACCGATGCGGTTCCCTGGGACCTGGCGGCATTGGAACAGCGGTTTCAGGATCCGAATGTGGCCCAGGATCTTCGTCGGGGGGACCTGTTCAGCGTGTCGGCCCTGCTCGGGCTGCAACGGGTGTCCGAAGCAAATGCCGCCTTCGCGGCACCCCTGGAAACCGAGCGGCACAGCGATTTCTATCCGAGGCTGGAATACATTGCGGAACGCGCCTTTTTTGCCCAGCGCGGCACCCAGCTGATTCGCGACCTGGATGAGTCCGCGCTGCGGCGTTCCTCGCTCCTGCTGGCCGAATACCTTCGGACTCGTCCGTTTCAGGTCTCCGACGCCACGGCCTTTGCCGTCCTGCACGCCAATTACCGGGTGCCGTTGCCGCGTCTGATGCGATCGGTGGCGGAACGCTGGCAGGAAATGGAACCGGGCTCCCTGATCGCCAGCGAGTATTGGTCCAAGATGAGCACCCCGCCTCCGCTGGCCGAACTGCATGTCCAACGTGGGGCACGGCTGCTGCCCGAAATGATCCAGGCCGCGAGCGAAGAACCGAGTCCGCTGCGGCAGTATGCCGATCAGAGAATGGCCTGGTACCGGGACTTGCGCTCCGTGATCTACCAACCGCCGCAGGACGAATTGGTTGCGGTGCTCGAACGCCTTGAGACATCCGATCCGGCGCATCGGCATCTGCACCGGTTGCGCCGGGCAGAACTGGCCTGGGACCTGGGGCAGGACGAGGCCTTCTGGAAAATCGCCGAAGAAGAGTTGGCGTCCTCGACCCCTGATCGTGTCCAGCGCTTCGACGCCGACCCGACTCTTCCTTCGGTGATTTTGCATCGGGCCATGGAAACCCGGTGGCGGCAGGGCCGGTTCGAGGAAGCCATGGCCTGGGGTGATCGCGCGCGCGCGCGCGGGCTGCTCGAGCCCCGCCACCCCGGATACTACCGGCCCCTCGCGCTTACCCTGCGCAAGGTCGAAGCCATCGTGGCGCGTAAGTGAAGAAAAAGGGCTTCGGCCCCGGGGCGTGTCAAGGGGCCCAGGGGCCCAGGGGCCCAGGGGGCCAGGGGGCCAGCGAGTTCGCGGATCGCCTTCTTCCAGACGCAACGAGGAGGGAGGTCTGGCGCACTCCATGGCCATTTCCCTCACCCTCGCTTCGGCTTGTCGACCCCGCTCCGAGCGCCCACATTCCCGCCCATCACCGATGCCGGACCCTGGCCATTCCCCCCTGACCGCTCCCCAACCCCGGGCGGGCTTGCGCTCCGTCACCAGGTGGCGCGCCACCCCGGGTTTCCCAGCAACCCACCGGCTTGGAATTGGCCTCCTTCTTCTGACCCTTCTCATCGGCCCGCGATCCCAAGGCGCGGGGACCGGCGCGGGCGCGGCCGCCGACACACCCGTCTTTTCGCGCGACATCCTTCCGCTGCTCTCCGACCACTGTTTCTCCTGCCACGGACCCGATGAAGGCACCCGCAAGGGCGGGCTCCGACTCGACACCCACGAAGGCGCGCTGGGCGCCGGAAAGAGCGGCAGCCTGGCCGTCTCCCCCGGCCACAGCACGAAGAGCGAACTCATCCGGCGCATCACCACCCTGGACCCCGACGACCTCATGCCGCCGGCGAAGTCCAAGAAGCCGCTCTCGCCGGCGCAGATTGAACTTCTCACCCGCTGGGTGGATTCGGGAGCCGCCTGGGGACGGCATTGGGCGTACGAAACACCCCGCCGCCCGGCCCTGCCCACGGGACCGTTCCTGCCCGAAGCCGCACCGACCACGCATCCCATCGATCTATTCATCCGGGCGCGACTCGCGCGCGAGAAGCTCGAGCCCTCGCCCGAAGCCCCGCGTGAAACCCTGATCCGCCGGGTCACCCTCGACCTCACCGGTCTGCCCCCCAACCCTCGGGAGACGGCGGAGTTCCTCGCCGACGCTGAGGATGGCGCCTTCAAGCGTGTGGTGGAACGACTCCTGGCCTCGCCGCGGTACGGAGAACGCATGGCCTGGGAATGGCTGGAGGCGGCGCGCTACGCCGATTCGAACGGCTACCAGGGCGACGGCGAACGAACCATGTGGCCCTGGCGCGACTGGGTGGTGGAGGCGTTCAACCGCAACCTCCCCTTCGACCAGTTCACCCTCTGGCAGCTGGCCGGGGATCTTCTGCCCGAACCCACCTTCGAACAGCGCCTCGCCACCGGCTTCCTCCGCAACCATGCCATCAACGGCGAAGGCGGACGCATCGCGGAGGAAAACCGCGTCGATTACCTCTTCGACCAGACCGAAACCCTGGGCACGGTCTGGCTGGGAGCCACGCTGAACTGTACCCGCTGCCACAACCATAAATTCGATCCCGTCACCCAGCGCGACTACTACGGGCTGCTCGCCTACTTCAATCGCACCGCCATCGACGGCGCCGGCGGGGATCCGCAGTCGAAGCCCAACCTCGAAGTCCCCTCCCCCGAACAGGCCACGGCCCGTCGCGACCTCGACCGTCGTGTCGCCGAGACCGCCACCGCGACCGCAGATTTCGAGTTGAAGAAATTCCCGCGCCCGGATGGCCGCCCCCCCACCGAATCCACCGCCACCAACGGACTTCCCGCGGAGATCCTCGGTCACCTCGCCCTAGCCCCCCGTCAGCGGGACGGCGGTCGACTCGAAAAACTGGCGGCCCACTGGAAGGACTCCGATCCCGCGTACTCAGCCACCCTGTCCGCCCAGCGCAAAGCGCAGGCCGACCGCGACGCCGTGGTCCGCGCCATCCCGCGGGTCATGGTGATGGAGGACATCGCCCAGGCGCGCGAAACCTTCATCTACAGCCGCGGCCTCTACACCCAGCCCGGAGCCCGCACCACCGCCGCGGTGCCGCCCAGCCTGACGCCGTTCGACCTCGACACCAACCAACCGCCCAATCGTCTCACCCTGGCCCGGTGGTTGCTCGACCCGAACCATCCCCTCACCGCCCGGGTCACCGTCAACCGCCTCTGGCAATCCTTCTTCGGCACCGGTCTGGTCAAGACCGCCGAGGACTTCGGCGTGCAGGGCGAACGCCCGTCCCACCCGGAACTCCTGGACTGGCTCGCCACCGAGTTCATCGCGTCCGACTGGGATGTGAAACACCTGGTCCGGCTCATCGTGACCAGCGCGACCTACCGCCAATCGTCCAAGGTCGATCCCGCCCGCATCGACCGTGATCCCGAGAACCGGCTGCTCTCGCGCGGCCCGCGCTTTCGCATGCCTTCCTGGATGATTCGCGACCACGCCCTCGCTGCGGCCGGCCTGCTCTCCGACACCGTGGGGGGGGCCCCGGTCCGACCCTATCAACCTGCCGGCGTCTGGGAGGAAGCCACCTTCGGCAACAAACGCTACGTCCAGGACCACGGCGAAGCCCTGTACCGACGCAGCCTCTACGTCTTCTGGCGGCGGATTGTCGGACCCACGATGTTCTTCGACACCGCGAACCGGCAGACCTGCACCGTCCGCACCCCGCGCACCAACGTTCCCCTTCACGCCCTGCTGACCCTCAACGACACCACCTACCTTGAGGCTGCCCGCGCCCTCGCCCAGCGACTCCTTCAAACGCCCGACCTCGATGCCCCGGCCCGACTCGACCTCGCCGCCCGCCGCGTGCTGAACCGTTCGCTGGAATCGGAAGAACGCACCCGACTCGTGGCGTCCCTCGCCCGTCACCGATCCCACTTCGAGAAGAACCCGGATCAGGCGGCCCGACTCCTCGCCACCGGCGAATCTCCCCGCAACCCGGCGCAGTCCCCGACCGAACTCGCAACCTGGACGTTGATCAGTCACACCCTGCTCAACCTCGACGAAGCGCTGTCCAAAGAGTAACTCCCCCCCAATCTTAATCTTCTTCTTAATCCTAATCTTAATCTCCCCCGACTCCCGACTCCCCACGACCCACGACCCACTCCCACCCATGCCCGCCACCCCCAGCCCCTCCCCGACCCGCCGCGAGTTCCTTGGCCGGAGCGCCACCGGCCTTGGCACCGCGGCCCTGGCGTGGTTGCTCGGACGCGAACCCGCCGCCGCCGCCGCAACCACAGGCGCAGCGACTCCGCCCCCGGTGCCATCCCCTCATCATCCCGCCCGGGCCAAGCGCATCATCTACCTCTTTCAGAACGGCGCCCCGACCCACGTCGATCTGTTCGATTACAAACCCCTGCTCCAGAAACTCCACGGCAAGCCGGTGCCTGAGGATTACGTGGCGGGCAAACGATTCAGCACCATGACCGGCAAGGCGGACGGCAAGCTCATGCTGGCACCGGTCGAACCCTTTGCGCAGCACGGTCGGAGCGGCGCCTGGGTCAGCCGGTTCCTTCCCCACACCGCCCGCATCGTCGATGACCTCTGCTTCGTCAAAAGCCTGCACACCGACGCCGTCAATCATGCCCCGGCCATCTCCCTCCTCCTCAGCGGGGCGCAGATTCCCGGCCGCCCCACGTTGGGCGCGTGGCTGACCTACGGCCTGGGGTCCATGGCGGAAAACCTCCCGTCCTTCGTCGTGCTCACTTCCGTCAGCAAGGGCACCACCTGCGGCCAGATCTTCTACGACTTCTACTGGGGCTCCGGATTTCTGCCTTCGCGTTACCAGGGGGTGAAATTCCGGAGCGGCAGCGAGCCGGTGCTTTATCTCACCGACCCCGACGGACTCGATCGTTCCACCCGCCGGGCCATGCTGGACGACCTCGCCGCGCTCAACGATCTTTTGTTTAATGAAACGGCGGACACCGAGATCGCCACCCGGATCGCCCAGTACGAAATGGCGTTCCGCATGCAGACCAGTGTTCCGGAGCTCACCGATCTTTCCGGCGAACCGCAGTCCGTGCTCGACCTCTACGGCCCGGCGGTCCGGGAACAGGGCACCTACGCCTACAACTGCCTCATGGCCCGGCGACTCATCGAGCGCGGGGTTCGTTGCGTTCAGGTCATGCACGCCGGCTGGGACCAGCACAACAGCCTGACCACGGAACTTTACACCCAGTGCCGCGACACCGACCAACCGTCCGCCGGGCTGGTGGCCGACCTCAAGCAGCGCGGACTGCTTGAGGACACCCTGGTGGTCTGGGGCGGTGAGTTTGGGCGGACACCGTTCATCCAGGGCAACCTGGCTGATCGACCGCGCTGGGGCCGGGACCATCATCCCTACGCGTTCACCGTCTGGATGGCCGGGGGCGGCACCCAACCGGGATTGACCTATGGCGAGACCGACGATCTGGGAATGAACGTCGCCAGCCAGCCGGTCCATGCCCACGACCTCCAGGCCACAATCCTCCATCTCCTGGGCATCGATCACGAACGACTCACCTACCGGTTCCAGGGACGGGACTTCCGCCTGACCGACATCCATGGGAACGTGGTTCGCGACTTGCTGGCCTGAACTTAGAGCCCGTCTGAAAAGTGAGTGGGGTCCTGCGGCGAGGGATTTTGGGCGTGATCGAGGCGGCGAGGCCGGCGCATCCCCGTAGCGGGCTGTAACGGCCGAGCCAACGAAGAGCACGCCCAAAAGAACCGCCGCCCGGAGGGTTTTCGCGGAAAAGGCCGGCTGGCTTCGTCACGCCTCGCCATCCGGCCTTTTCCGCGAAAACAGGATCCCCACTGACTTTTCAGACGGGCTCTTAAGAAGATTCCGCTTGGCCGGGCCGTGAGTTGTGCTAAAGCCCTGTCCGTGATGAGGACTTCCAATCCAGTGTTGCGGGCCGAGACCTTCGACGTGCCGAATTACGGCAGGGCGTCGATGACCCTCGGCGGGACGGTCGCCAAGACCGGGATCCTGACCGTCCTGACCCTGAGCACGACGCTGCTGACCTATGTCATGGCCATGCGCGGGATGCAGGTGATGCCCCTGGCCTACGGCGGTGCCATCGCGGGCCTCATTCTGGCCGTCATTACGTCCTTCAAGCCGGCCTGGGCCATGATCACCGGCTCGCTTTACGCCCTGGCCGAAGGCCTGTTCCTCGGCGCCATTTCCGCCATCTTCGAAGCGCGCTTCCCCGGCATCGCCCTCTCAGCCGCTGGTTGCACCGTCGGAACCCTCGCCGGCCTGCTGATCGCCTATCAATCCGGCCTGATCCGCGCCACCGAGAACTTCAAGCTCGGTGTGTTCGCCGCCACCGCCGGCATCGCCATCTTCTACCTCGTCTCCATGGTGCTCGGCTTTTTTGGCATCCACATCCCCTACATCCACCAGTCCGGCCCCATCGGCATCGCCTTCAGCGCCTTCGTGGTGATCATCGCCGCCCTCAACCTGGTGCTCGACTTCGACTTCATCGAACGCGGTGTCGCCGGCGGCGCCCCGAAGCACATGGAGTGGTACGCCGCCTTCGGCCTGCTCGTGACCCTGGTCTGGCTCTACATCGAGATCCTCCGCCTGCTCTCGAAGATCATGGGCCGCCGCGACTAGACCGCCGAGGCCATCCCTTTTCCCGCTGACATCGGCCCTGGGTTTCACCCCACGGGCCGATTTTGGTTAAGAACGGCCGAACTCCCGCCTCCACCGATCCGAATCCACCCGATCCACGCCCAACCCGGCACTCCACCATGTCCAACGCCTCCCCGATTCCCCTCCAGGAACTCCAGGCCGCCATCCGCAATGTTCCGGACTTCCCGCAGCCCGGAATCCAGTTCAAGGACATCACCCCGCTCCTGGCCAATCCCAGACTGTTCGCCGGGTGCATCGACCGCATCGTCGAGGGCATCCAACCGGGATCCGTGGACGTGGTGGCCGGCATCGACGCCCGGGGATTCCTGTTCGCCTCTGCCGCTGCCCTCCGCCTTAACGCCGGCGTGGTCCCGATCCGCAAGAAGGGCAAGCTGCCGTACAAGACCATCGAAGAGAGCTACAGCCTCGAATACGGGGCGAACACCCTGGCCCTGCATGTCGACGCCATCACCCCGGGTCAACGGGTATTGTTGGTCGACGACGTGCTCGCCACCGGCGGGACGGCGGCCGCGACTGTGAAGCTGATCGAACGGCTGGGCGGCAACCTGGTCGACATTGTCTTCGTGATCGAACTGGGATTCCTCAACGGCCGGGAAAAGCTGCCCGGCAAACCGATCCGTTCCGTCCTCCACTACTGATCTGATTGTTCGCCATGCGTTCGTACGTGCCGGTCCTGTGCCTTTCCCTGGCAACCCTCCTGACGGCCCCCCGCCCCGCCCCGGCCGCCCCGGCCGATCTTCAGGCCGCCCTCGGTTCCATCACCACCAACGACATCCTGCGCCACACCCGGGTGCTCGCCTCCGATGAATTCGAAGGCCGCGCCCCCGGCAGCCGCGGCGAGGAACTCGCGGTGCGCTACGTGGCCGACGCCTTCCAGCGCGCCGGCCTCGAACCCGCGGGTGCGGACGGTTCCTGGTTCCAATCGGTTCCCCTGGTCGGCATCCGGTCCACGGTCAAACTCGTGGCCTCCCGCACGAACACCGCCGGAACGACGTCCGCCGAGGAATGGATCACCCCCCAGGACTTCGTCGGCTGGTCCCCGCGCATGACACCCCAGGTGTCCGTCGCCGACTCCGAACTGATCTTCGTTGGCTATGGCGTGGTGGCTCCCGAGTTCGGATGGGACGACTTCAAGGACGTGGATGTCCGCGGCAAGACCCTGGTGATGCTGGTGAACGACCCGCAAATCCCGGATCCGAAGGACCCGTCGAAACTCGACGACGCCCTGTTCCGGGGCCGGGCGATGACCTACTACGGACGTTGGACCTACAAGTACGAGATTGCCGCAGCGAAGGGTGCGGCCGCTGCGCTCATCATCCATGAGACCGGTCCCGCTGGGTACCCGTACTTCGTGGTGGTCAATTCCTGGGGCCGGGAAAACTTCGATCTGCGTTCCCCCGACCTGAATGCCGGACGGCTGGCGTTCTCAGGTTGGCTGAGTCTCGACCGCGCCACCCGGCTGCTCGCCTCGAGCGGGCATGATCTGGCGGCCCTGAAGTCGCGGGCCTTGTCCCGTGACTTCCGACCGATCCCGCTGGGCACATCGATCCGGGCGGACATCACGAATTCCCTCCGCGAGATCCAGTCCCGAAACGTGGCCGGCAAGCTCACCGGATCCCATCCCGAGCGCCGCGACGAGTACGTGGTGTTCACTTCGCACTGGGATCACCTGGGCCGCGACGACCGGCTCGACGGCGACAAGATTTTCAACGGCGCCCACGACAACGCCATCGGCACCGCCACCCTGATCGAACTGGCCGAGGCCTACGCCTCGCTTCCCCGCCGACCCGATCGCACCCTGGTTTTCCTGTCGGTGACCGCCGAGGAACAGGGACTGCTCGGGGCCAAGTACTATGCCGAACACCCCACCTTCCCCCTGCACAAGACCCTGGCGAACCTGAACATCGACGGCGGCAACGTGGTGGGCCGCCGCCGCGACATTGGGGTGGTCGGCATGGGCCAGAACACCCTCGAGGATTTACTCATCACCGCCGCCGCCTCCCAGGGACGCACCGTGCGCAATGAGGAGGAACCCGAGAAGGGCGGTTACTATCGCTCCGATCATTTCGAGTTCGCCAAGGTCGGCGTGCCCGCGCTCTACACCGACAAATGGAGCGAAGTCATCGAAGGCACGGAACCCGGCTACGGCAAGAAGCGGCGCGACGAGTACCGCGACCAGCACTACCACAAAGTCAGCGACGACGTGAAACCCTGGTGGGATCTGCGCGGAGCCGCCGATGACACCCAGCTGTATTTCCTGGTTGGCTACGACGTCGCCCAGACCAGTCACTGGCCGGAATGGAAGGCGGGCTCAGAATTCAAAGCGCGCCGCGAGGAATCCCTGCGCAAGGCCGGCCGGCCCTGAAGCCGGTCTGATTCAACCGCGCGCCGTCTCGATCAGGCCGCGCAAGGTTTGGAGGAACCGCGCCGCCGGGGCCCCGTCCAACGCCCGGTGATCGAAGGTCAGGCTGAGATTCACCATCGGCCGGACCACGATCGAGTCCCCCACCACCACCGGACGCCGCTCAATCCGCCCCACCCCCAGGATTCCGCACTCGGGCGGATTGAGGATGGGCGTGAAGGTGTCGATGCCGAACGCCCCCAGATTGGTCAGGGTGAACGTGCCCCCGGTGCTTTCCTCCACGGTGAGAACGCCCTCCCGCGCACGCCGGACCAATTCGCGGATGCGCCGGGTCAACGCCGGGAGATCCAAATCCTGGGCATTGCGCACGACCGGCACGACCAGTCCCTGCTCCGTATCCACGGCCAGGCCGAAATGGACTCCGGCCGACCTCTCCCATTCCCCCTCCGGAGTGCATCGCGCGTTCAGCACGGGATGTTCCCGCAATGCCTGCGTCGTCAGCAGGACCAGCATCTCGGTGTAACCCGGAACCTCCGTCTCACCCGCCCCAGCCCCGGGCGAGGCACCCGTCTTCAATCGCTCCCGCCAGGCCACCAGTTCGCTCGCGTCCACCGCCATGTGCAAGGTCACCGGCGCACTGGCCCGCAATCCCGCCACCAAGCGGTCGGCGATGACTTTCCGCCGGCGCCCCTGCCCCGTGGACGGCACCCGCGCTGCTGCGGCGGCCCGGACATCCCGTTCCCGAATTCGCCCGTCGCGACCGGTTCCGCTCAGCCCCTGCCAGGCCACCCCCAGTTCCCCCGCCACCCGAAGGGCGCGCGGACTGATCCGCACCGCGGCCGGGTTCGCCGGCGACGGAGGATCCACGAGGGCGGGCGCTCCGGAAACCGCCTTGGAATCTCCGTCGGACGGCGTGCTGGGAGTCGCCTGGGCCTTGGCCGTGGAATGCGGAATCGTGGAACGGACGCCCGGCAGTTCCTCGCCCGCGGCCAGCAGATGGCCGAGCACCTGACCGACGCGAACCCGATCCCCCGGCCGGGGCCCGTCGGAAAGGCGGCACAGCACTCCGCCGTCGATCGCCTCAACGTCCTGCGTCGCCTTCTCGGTCTCGAGCGCAAACAGCGGTTCCCCGGCGGCGATCTTGTGGCCATCCTCCTTCAGCCAGGCGGCGAAGGTTGCCTCCTCCATCGACCACCCGAGCCGCGGGACCGTGATTTCCTGGGCCATAGTTCGTTGCGTTGCCTGATTGCGCCGGTCTGCGATCGCGTCCCCACCTCACTCCGCCAACAACGCCCGGATCGCCCGTTCGATGTCCTCGATCTGCGGCACCATCCCGCGCTCCAGCGACGGACTGTACGGGGTCGGCGCCGAAACACCGTTCAACCGGTGAATCGGCGCGTCGAGATCATCGAAGCCCGACTGCGCCACCGCCGCGGCAATTTCCGCCCCGACACCGCAGGGACCGAAGGCTTCGTCGATGATCAGCAAGCGCCCCGTCTTGGCCACCGACAGCAGGACGGCGTCCGTGTCCAAGGGAGAAACCGTGCGGGGATCGAGGATCTCGATCGAGATTCCCTCGGCGGCGAGGTGTTCCGCGGCGGCGACGGTTCGCGAAACCATCAGGGCCAGTGCGACCACCGTGGCGGCGGTGCCTTCGCGAACGATCCGGGCGCGGCCGAATGGAATCTCGTAATCGCCCTCGGGAACCGGCCCCTTGGACGCCATCAGTTCGCGATGTTCCAGGAACAGCACCGGATCCTTACCGCGCAGCGCGTGGGTCATCAGCCCTTTGGCATCGTGCGGCGTCGAGGGCACCACCACGCGCAGTCCGGGAATGTGGGCGTAGATCGAGTGATAACTCCCGGAGTGATGGGTCGCGGCCGAATGCCCGATCCCGATGCAGCCGCGCAGGAGGACCGGCATGGTCAGCCGTCCGCTGCTCATGTACTGCATCTTCGCGATCTGGTTGATGACCTCCCCGAACGCGTCGTTGAGGAAATCGACGAACATGAAGTCGACCACCGGCCGGGTGCCGGTCATGGCGGCGCCACAGGCCAGGCCCACGAACCCGCGCTCGCAGATCGGTGTGTCGCACAACCGCTGCGCGCCGTACTTCGCGTGCAATCCGGTGGTGGTGGCGAAATTCCCGCCGCGCGCCCCAATGCCTTCGCCCAGCACGAACAATCCCGGCTGACGCGCCATCTCAGCGTCCAGGGCCTCCACCGTGGCGGCCGCGAAACCAATCTCGCGCGTGCCCGGCGCAGGCTCACCCGACGCGATTGCCGGATCCCGGGTCGATTCCGACAACGCGTAGACCTGGGTCGCAGCGGTCGAGGGCTCGGGCCACGGACCCGACTCCGCCCGGCGGATCGCGTCCCCGACCTGTTCGCGCAATTCGACATCGACCGCATCGAGCAGGCCGGCGAGCGAGGGTTCCTCCTTCACCAGGGCTTCGCGCAATTGGCGGATGGGGCAGCGTTCCTTCCAGGCCGCCACCTCCTCGCGGGTGCGGTAGGTGTAATCGCCCATGCCCTCGGAATGCGGCCGGGTCCGGTAGGTGCGGCATTCGAGCAGCGTGGGTCCGGCTCCGGATCGCGCGCGCTGCACGGCCTCCCGGGCCGCCGCGTGCACCGCCAGGACATCGTTGCCGTCGACTTCCACCCCGGGCATGCCGTAAGCGGCGCCGCGCGCCGCCACCTTGGGATTGCCGGCGCTGTACCGGAACGGCACCTCGGTCGCGAACTCGTTGTTCTCGCAGACGAACAACACCGGAAGCTTCCAGATGCTGGCGAGGTTCAAACCCTCGTGGAACGCCCCGTTGTTCACCGCGCCGTCCCCGAAGAACGCCACCGCCACCCGCTCCTGGCGCAGCAGCTTGAAGCTGTAACCCGCGCCGGCCGCCTGAAGAATGCTGGGTCCAACGATCCCGCTGGTGCCCATCAGGCCGATTTCCGGCGCGAAGAGATGCATGCTCCCGCCCCGCCCGCGCGAACAGCCGGTGGCCCGCCCGAACAACTCGGCCGCGAGTTCCTCCGGCGGCATGCCTTTCGCCAGCGCATGGCCATGCCCGCGATGCGTGCTGAACACCACATCCTCCACGCCCAGGTGCGAACACACCCCCACCGCCACCGCCTCCTGGCCCACGTAGGTGTGGCAGGCGCCATGGACGAGTCCGCGCTGATGACATCGCGCCAGTTGTTCCTCGCACAACCGGATCAACTGCATCGCCCGATAGAGTTTGAGTCGATAGGACATGGAACAATCTCCTGCACGCCACTCGGTCCTCGGTTCAGCCGCCCCGCGCCCCGCCGCCCCCCGGACGGATCGTCGCCCCGGCGTTGGCCGCCAGATTGCCGCCATCCATGGGAATCAGCGCCCCGGTGATCCAGCTGGAGGCATCCGAGGCCAGCAACACCGCCAGCCCGCGAATGTCCGCCGGATCCCCGAGCCGGCCGGCCGGAATTCCGGCGAGAAAACGTCCCTGCAATCCGGGATCGGCCGCCATGCGCTGTTCGAGGCCCGGATTCACCACCTGCGCGGGAAGAATGGCATTCACCCGGACGCCGCGCCCCGCCCATTCGGTGCTGAGTTCACGGGTCATCTGCACCACCGCGCCCATGGCCATGCTGTAGGCGATGTGGCCGCGGCCCAGGGAAGTCACGCTGGCCAGGGAACCAATGTTCACGATGCTGCCGCGACCCGCCTTGAGCATGCGTCGTCCCGCCTCCTGGCACATGCAGAACCGCCCGAGGACCAGGTTCTGCAGGACGCCCTGGACCTGCTCCATCGTGATGTCCTCGGGAGCCGCCAGCACCGCGTCACCCGCCACGTTGCCCAGGAAATCCACCCGACCAAACTCCGCGTCCAACCGCGCGAAGAGTTCCCGGATCGACGCCGGTTCCGAGACGTTGCAGACCACCGGCAACGCGCGCCGGCCGAAGCCGCGGACGGTTTCCGCGGTGCGCTCCAATCCCTCAGGATTGCGATCCGCGAGCACGATGTCGGCCCCGGCCTCCACGAGCGCCAAGGCCATGGAGCGCCCCAATCCCTGGGCCGCGCCGGAGACGAGCGCAACCCGTCCGGTGAGATCAAACAGCGGTGTCGACATGTCGTGGAACGTCGCGATTCAAACCCGGCACCTTGGGAATTGGAATGGGAATCAGGATTCCCCCCCTCTCAGAACATCGCCTTGAGCATCGGCCACTGTTTGGTGAGGAACACCAGCCAGGCCAGGCCCAGATAGAACACGCCGCAGGCCAGCACGCCGAGCTGGCTGTACCACCGCGGACGCAATTCGCGCGGGAGCAGGGTCCGGTTGATCCACACGAGATGAAAGGCCGTCACTCCCAGCGCCAGGTTGTTCAGGTTCGCGATCACCAGCGTCATCAACTTGGGCGTGCCGTACGTGCTGAAGAGATAGGTGCAGACCACCGACCAGGTCACGAACCCACCCAGAATCCCGAAGTAGATCCACCGCACCTGCCCGCCCGCCATCCGCTCCCGCACCCGGCGGCTCCCCGACCAGATCAGATCCGTCCAGCGCCGGCTGAAGTCATCCACGATCGACATCTGGCTCGGCAGCATGACCAACAACCCCACCCCCACCGCCAGGGTCCAAAGCCACTTCGCCAGATCCGGTCCGAACCCCGGCGCGTGCCGGATGCCATCCGCGGTGATCAACGACTGCGCCCAGTCGAGCTTGGCTCCGACGAGCGTGGAGTGCGGGGCGAACTCCAGCGACAGCAACGCCGGCAGGGCCATGCCCATGAAACAGCCGGGGGCCCAGACCAGGATCTGGTCGGTCAGCACGTACCGCCACCAACCGCGCCAGCGCGCCAGATTGCCGGCGGTGGGCGGGAAGGCGCGACCGACATGACTCAGGACGATGTTCCGTCCGCCGACCGCACTGGGAATGGCCCCCACCACGCCGCCCATGCCCCAGCCTTTGTCGCGCACGAAATTGCCATAGGTCGCGTTGGCCAGCCCGCCGCCGCCCGCGTATCCCGCAAACGCCCCGAGCAGTGCGATATTGCCCATCGCAATCTCGGGCCAGGGAGAGCCGGACCAAAGGTTGGTCACGAGATTGACCGTTCCCTCCCGCCCTCCGGGCCCCGTGACCGGAACCGTGCCGAACTTCAGAAAGCCTCCAAAAACATTGGCCCAATTCGCGCCGCTGACGAACAGCACGCCGATGATCAGGCAGAACCCAAGCACCACCACCACCTTGGTGGTCATCACTGCCTGGAGCATGTTGTAAACCTTGCCTCCCAACAGCACCGGCAGCGCCACCGCGAAGAGGAAGATGTAGGCCAGAACCGTCACCAGACCCCGGTCGGCCTCCGAGGGGGGGCGGTCCAGGATCAGCGACGCCGCCATGGCCGCGCCGTGAGTGGAAAGGCCGGGAATCAGCGAGGACAGGTTCAGCATCAGGATCACCGCCATCCAGAAGCGCGGACCCGGGCGGGTCCTCAGAAACCCCGTGAACACGGGTTCGCCGCAGTACATCGCGTATCGGCCGCATTCGATGTTGTAAAAGACCTGAAGCACGATCGCGACGGTCGCGACCCACATCAGCCCGCCGCCATAGCGCGCGGTGATTTCCGGGCCGAACAGCCATTCCCCGCCCCCGATCTGGATTCCCATCATCACGATCCCCGGCCCGATGAACCGGGTCCAATGCCGCCACGAAAGCTCGGGCGCCACGGGGAGGTCCCCCTTCTCCCAATCAGGGATGCGGTTTGAATCGGGGACAGACATGGTTGGGGCGGGAATGAACCCTGGTCAGGCTCGCATGGGGATAACGGATCCACTCGAAACCCTCCCAACCTCCGGGGTCAATCCTAGTTTGCCCGGCGATTCACCCCAGGAAGCACGGGGAGCCCAGAGTAATGGGATTGGCGCTACCCTCCCCGCAGAACTCGCACTCTCTGTCGGAGTGCCTGAGGCAGCACCTCCCACGCCTTTGCATCCAAAGTCACCAATTCCGTGTCCAGAGCTTCCGCCGTGGCGATGAGCCAGAAATCGGAGACGAGTTTGTGGCCGAGAAGGTGAGGCCATACGGGCCACTCCTTGTCACGCATTCCGACATCGGACGCGACCAGTCGCTTGGGATGCTTAAGGACACTTTCCAGGGCAGAAAGGATTTCTGCCAGGCCACCTTGCCCTTTCCAGAGGCTCACCCTGACCGCCGCCCATTCCGTGGAGGGGACCGTGTAAAACTTGTCCGCACGTTGGAGCCACCGGTGCGCAGCCTCGTGCCCATAGGCTTGGCGCCACATGAGGGCCAGGACGACGTTGGTGTCGATTAGCATCCGTCCTCCGCCAGGGCATCACGAACCGAATCAGGGGTGATTCCCTCGCCGCCATCCAAAACCAGGATGCCATTTCGCACCCGAGCCCTTCTCGCAGGGCGGGCGGCCAACCGCCAGGCTCTGGCCAGGACGTCCCCGAGACTGATTCCCTCCTGACGTGCGACGGCCAGGGCTGCGGCATGCACTTCCTCTGGAAGATCGACCGTGGTTCGCATCGTGATGCAGTGATGCACCATCACTCCAGGTCGGTCAAGGAACGGAAAGGCCCATTCGCACGGGCCCATGCCAAACGCCGAACCGGAGCACCGCCCCGTGCAGCGTCCTCGGAGAGGCCGCCCTGCCTTTTCCCACAACTTCGGAATCCGCGCGACTTCCGGGATTGACACCCCTTCGTCGCGCACGATGTCATCTCCGGCAATCAATCGCCTCTTTTGCGCGCCGGGACCGGCGTTTTCGTTGCTCCGGGTCCGTGTGCGGGGAGGTTTTTGCATCGCACCATCCATCGGACCTGTCATGAGCGAGCGGAAAATCAACGTCGCGATCGTCGGCCTCGGCTTCGGAGCCGAGTTCATTCCCATCTACCAGCGCCATCCGAACGCCAACATGTACGCCATCTGCCAGCGTTCGCAGGAGAAGCTGGATGCCATCGGCGACGCGTTCGGCATCGAGGAGCGGCACACGGAATTCAAGGACCTGCTCAAGGATCCCAATGTGGATGCGGTCCACATCAACTCGCCCATCCCGGACCACGCCTGGATGACCCTGGCCGCGCTGAAGGCAGGCAAGCACGTCGCCTGCACCGTCCCCATGGCGACCTCGATCTCCGACTGCAAGAAGATCGTCGAGCTCACGAAGAAGACCGGGCTCAAGTACATGATGATGGAGACCGTCGTGTACGCCCGGGAGTTCCTGTACATGAAGGAACTCTATGACAAGGGCACCCTGGGCAAGCTCCAGTTCCTGCAGGCGAGCCATCAGCAGGACATGGACGGCTGGCCCAATTACTGGCCCGGCCTGCCGCCCATGTGGTACGCCACCCACTGCGTCGGCCCGGTCTGCGCCCTGGCCAATCTCACCGCCGAATACGTCTCCTGCTTCGGCTCGGGAACGATCCGCGAGGAACTGGCGAAGAAGTACGACTCCCCGTTCTCGGTCGAGACCACCCACATCAAGTTCAAGGACAGCGACCTCGCCGCCCGCATCTACCGCTCGCTCTTTGATTGCGCGCGCCAATACCGCGAGAGCATCGATGTCTACGGTTCCAAGGCGTCGGTCGAATGGCCGCTGGTGGAGCACGAACCGCTGATCCTGCACACCGCCAAGAAACCGGAGCCCAAGATTCCGAAGCCGGTGAAGGCGCCCGACTACGCCAAACGCCTGCCCAAGGGCATCCGCCCGTTCACCACCAAGGGCGTGTACGATCTCGGCAAGAAGACCCACCTGAGTTTCACCCAGGGTGCCGGCCATGGCGGCAGTCACCCGCATCTCGCGCACGAGTTCCTCTCGGCCCTGGTCGAGGAACGCGATCCGTTCCCCAACGCCCGGCAGTCCGCCAACTGGACCTGCGTCGGTCTCTGCGCCCATGAATCCGCCCTGAAGGGCGGAGCGATCGTCAAGCTTCCCTCTTTCACCCTGTGAGCCAAGCGGCCACCTCCTCCCCCGTCCCACCCAGCAACTCATTCATCGGACCAACTGCAACCTAACGCACCTATGGACAACGGTATCGCATCCAACGCCAAGCGGCTTCTCTGGGCCGGCTTCATGGCCATTCTCGCCGCGGGAGTCGGCTTCTCCGTCCGCGGCGGCATCCTGGGCCAGTGGGCCGAGCAATTCGGTTTCACCATGACCGAGCTTGGCACGATCACCGGGGGAGGTCTCACGGGCTTCGGCATCGTCATCATCGTCACCAGTCTGTTCGCCGACAAGATCGGCTACGGCAAGCTGATGGTCGCCGCCTTCCTGCTCCACTTCGTCTCCGCGGTCCTGACCCTCGCCACCCCGGCGTTCTTCGCCTCAGGAGGAAAGAGCGCCGCCTATTGGTGTCTGTTCTCCGCGATGTTCATTTTCGCCATCGGCAACGGCGTCTGCGAAGCCGTCGTGAATCCGCTGGTGGCCACGCTCTTCCCCAAGGAAAAGACGCACTACCTGAACATCCTTCACGCCGGCTGGCCCGCCGGCCTCGTGCTCGGCGGTCTCGCCTCGACCTTCATGTCCGCGGGCACCGACGCCGCCGGCAAGGTGATTTCGCCCGCCGTCGACTGGAAGATCCAGATGTCGCTCTTCCTCATCCCGGTCGTTCTCTACGGCGCCATGCTGCTCGGCCAGAAGTTCCCGAAGTCCGAAGCCGCCTCCGCCGGCATCACGCTGGGCCAGATGCTTGGCACCGTGGCCGCCCCGCTGATGATTGTCCTGCTCGCCCTCCATTCCCTGGTCGGCTACGTGGAGCTCGGAACCGACTCCTGGATCAGCAAGATCACCGGCAGCATCATGGCCAGCCCGGCCAACGGCCTGAAGCTGTTCGTCTACACCTCGCTCCTCATGTTCGTGCTGCGTTTCGTCGCCGGCCCGATCGTGCACCGCATGTCGCCCCTCGGCTTGCTCTGCGCCAGCGGCGTGCTCGGGGCCACCGGTCTGACCATGCTCGGCGGCGCCCAGGGCGCGATGATGTGCGTTGTGGCCGCCACGGTCTACGCCCTCGGCAAGACCTTCCTCTGGCCCACCATGCTGGCCGTCGCCTCCGAACGCTTCCCCAAGGGCGGCGCCGTCGCGATCGGTCTCATGGGCGGCTTCGGCATGCTCTCCGCCGGTCTGCTCGGCGGCCCCGCCATCGGCTACAAGCAGGACTATTTCGCCTCCAAGGATCTTGAGACGAAAGCTCCCGAAGCCTATGCCCGCTACTCGGTCGCCGAACCCAAGGGCTTCCTCTTCCTGCCCGCCATCAAGGGCCTGGATGGCGCGAAGGTCGGCGTGCTCGCCGATGGCGGCAAGGAACTGGCCAACATCGGGGCCGTGCTCGCGAAGGAAGGTAAATCCGACGCCAACCACGCTGCGCTGTCCACCTGGTGGAACACCGCCAAAACCACCGCGGACAAGGATGGTCCGACCGTCACCGCCGCCACGCTCGAAGGCGGGCGCATGGCGCTCAAAGTCACCGCGGCCGTGCCCGCCCTCATGGCCGTCCTCTATCTCGTCCTGATCATGTATTTCAAGGCGACCGGCGGCTACAAGGCGCTCAACGTCGCGGAAGAACAGGCCCTCGAACGCTCCCACTGAGCGATCCCGACCCCTTGACCTCTCCAGGGCGGCCCGCAAGGGCCGCCCTTTTTTTGGATTCACCGCAGGGCCGGGACCAGACGCAGGCCAGCGCTCCGGCGTCCGGGGGCGATGCGTCGGCGAATCGAAAGCTGCGACATGTCGCAGCACTCCAAATCGAGAGGCACGGCCCGCCAGGCAGCCGATGGATTTCGGGTTCTAGCGCGTCCACCCGTCCGTTATCCTCCCGCACGTGCCAGTCCCCGAGACAGCGGACACGCCTGTCCCCAACGCATCCCGGCCGCCCCAAGGGATTCCCCGAAGGGCCCCCGCCGGAGGACACCTTCTCCTGCTCCGCGTCATTCAGTTCCTTGGACTGCTGTCTGTTCTCCTCCCCTCCTCCCTCCTCGCCGCCGACGCCCCAACTCCCCCCTCCGTTCTACCGCTCACCACCATCCGCGCCGTCCGCGAACTTCCCTTCGCCGAAGCGAGCCGCCAGCTTCCCGTCCGACTGGAAGGCGTGGTCACCTATTTCGAGGCACGCTGGAACACCCTGTTCATCCAGGACGCCACCGGGGGGATCTACATCCGGTCCAGCGACCGGCCCCGACCTGCTTTCGTGCCCGGCCAACGGGTTGAAGTCCGGGGGCGCACCGTGGGCGTTGCCCCCGCCAACGACATCGGCGAGGAATCCATCCGGGTTCTCGGCACGGCGCCGCTTCCGGATCCGGTGGTGATCACATCGGAGTCGTTCACCAGCGGACGGCATGACGCGCAATGGGTCGAGATCGAGGCGGTGGTCCGCGGCTGGTCGATCCAATTCCAGCGGCTTGAGGTGGAACTGGCCTCCGGCAACCTCCGCTTCATCGCCCACTCCCCCGCCCCAGCCAACGGGCCGCCCCGGTCCGATTTCGTGCATTCCCGGGTGCGGGTCCGGGGCGTGGCGGGGAGCAAGATCGACGGCGCGGGCCGCACCGTGGGGGTGATGCTGTACGTGCCGGAACTTGATCACTACCGCGTCGTCGTGCCCTCCCCCGCCAACCCCTTCGCCCTCCAGCAGCGGAGCATTGCCTCCCTGGTTTCCCGAAATGAAGGCAGCACCGACGAGCGGGTGCATGTGTCCGGCGTGGTCACGCTGGCCACGGGCGGCGAGGCGGTGATCGCGGAGGGTGCGTCGGCCCTCCGCCTGAGATTCCATGAGCGCAGAAAGCCCGATGACCCGGAGGCGGTGATGGACACTCCCCCGCCCCCGCCCGGTCTCCGGCCCGGGGATGTGGTGGAGGCGGCCGGCTATTTCGAGTCCGGCGACGGAAGTGGTGCCAGCCTCGCGGACGCCTGGGTGTTCCAGACCGGACTCACCCGTCCCATCGAGCCCCTCGCCACCGCCCCCGCCCGCCTCGCCGCAGGGGGGAGTCCCCTTCGCCTCGTCCAGATTCATGGCTCCGTCGTCGGGGAAACTTTTCCGGAATCCATGCCGCAGACCCGGCGGCACTGGGTGCTGGAGGGGCAGGGAAAAATCAGGTTCGAGGCCATCCTCCCGGTGGCATCGGCGGGCGAAGGGGAGTACGCCCCGGGAGACGTGCTCATGATCACCGGTGTGTTCGAGCCGCAGCGCCGTCGGCCCGACGCCAGCCAGGCGCCCTTTGTCATCCATGCACGCTCAGCGGCCGACGTGGAGGTTCTCCGGGCAGCCACCCGCTGGTTCAGCCGGAAAGGCGCCCAGGTCCTGGGCATTGTCGCCGTTGTGGTCATCGCCCTGACCGGCTTGGCCATCCTGCTCGGGCGCGAGGGCGGACGGCAGCGCGAGCTCAACCGCCAACTCGAGGAGCGCATCAACGACCGGACCGCGGCGCTCACCGCCGCCAACGAACGGCTGGAACACGAAGTCACCCACCAACGACGCGCCGAGCGCATCCGCCAGGCCATCTACCTGATCTCCGAGGCGGTCCACGCCACCGAGGATCTCCAGAGCCTGTACCGGCGGATCCATGACATCATCCGACAGCTCACCGGCGCCGAAAACCTTTACATCGCCAGCTACGATCCCGCCGCCAACCTTCTCAGTTTCCCGTACTACGTGGACGAACGGGACCCCACCCCTCCCACCCGCCCCCTCGGCACCGGATTCACCGAGCACGTGCTGCGCACCGGACGCCCCCTGCTCGCCGATGCCGCCACCACATCCGAACTCGAACGCGACCAGGTCTGTTCCCCGCACGGATCCCGCGCCGCCCTCTGGCTCGGCGTACCCCTCAGCACCCGCGACCGGACCTTCGGCGTGCTCGCCATCCAGGAGTACCACAACCCCGCCGCGTTCGGCCTCGACGAAAAGGCCGTGCTCGAATTCGTCGCCGAACAGGTGGCCATCGCCATCGACCGCCGACGGGCCATGGACGAGGCGCGCGAAAGCCAGACCCGTCTGCGCGAATCCGAGGAGCGGTTTTCCAAGGGGTTCCACGGCAGCGCCGGAAGTCTGAGCATCATTGCGTATGACGACCGCCGCTACCTGGACGTCAACGAGGGTTTCACCCGCACCTACGGGTTCACCCGCGAACAGGTCATCAACCGGACCTCCGTCGAGATCGGGCTCTGGCCGGAGGAGGGCGGACGGGAACGGCTCGAACAACTGTTGCGGGAGAAAGGGTTTTTCCGCGACCAGGAGACCGTTCTTCGCCGTGCGGATGGACGCCTCATCACGGTCACGCTCTCCGGCGACTTCATCGAGATTGGCGGACGCCGCTACGTGGTCATTTCAGCCCTGGACATCACCGACCGCAAGCGTGCCGAAACCGAGCTGGTGAACGCACTCCGACGCGAGAAGGAACTCAGCCAGCTGAAGAGCAACTTCGTGTCGCTCGTCTCCCACGAATTCCGCACCCCCCTGGGAGTGATCCTTTCCTCCGCGGAAATCCTCGAGCGCTACCACGAACGGCTGAAACCTGAACAGCGCGCCACCCAGCTGGAGGCCATCGGCACCTCCGTGCGCCGCATGGCCCACATGATGAACGAAGTGCTGCTGCTGGGCC